>JADFYX010000044.1 GCA_015232795.1 Magnetococcales bacterium | reverse complement strand
ATAATATACTGTGAATCTGGACACAGAGCAGCACAAACTTGGTTGTTACTTCGTGATCTTGATTTTAAAAATGTACGACTTTTTGCTGGTTCAATTTCCCAATGGCGAGCTTTAGGGCTTCCGGTAGTTCCTGGTGTGAGACCTTCATAAGTTTTGTATACCCTGGTAAAGACAATTAATTTTAATAAGAGAGATAGAGGGCTATGTTTGATTCCCTTTCAGGTCGATTAGATACAGTATTTAAAAAACTTAGAGGTAGAGGCTCCCTGAATGAGAAAAATATTCAGGACTCCTTACGTGAAGTACGTAGGGCTTTGCTGGAGGCCGATGTTAGCTTAAGTGTAGTCAAATCGTTTATTGATTCGGTGCAAGAAAAAGCTGTTGGCAGGGAGGTTTTAGGCTCTCTTACTCCTGGTCAGCAGGTTATTAAAGTTGTCCATGAAGAGTTGATCCATTTAATGGGCGATGTCAACTCTGAGCTTAATCTTGCTGCCCAACCACCTGTTGTTGTGATGATGGTCGGTTTGCAGGGTTCTGGTAAAACCACCTCAACTGGTAAATTGGCTAAACGGCTTTTAGAAAAAAATCATAAGCGTTCTCTGTTGGTCTCGTTGGACGTTTACCGTCCCGCTGCTATGGATCAGTTGGTAACGGTAGGTGGTTCGGCTGGTGTTGATGTTATGCCGACAAAACCCACTGAAAATCCTCGTGATATTGCAAAGAGGGCGTTGGATGCGGCCCGCAACGGTAATTACGATATACTCTTTTTCGATACCGCTGGCCGACTTCATATTGATGATGAGTTGATGGATGAGCTAGCCGACATCCGCGACATTGTAAACCCCACTGAGTCTCTTTTGGTTGCAGACTCTATGACAGGTCAAGATGCAATTACCGTTGCACAAAGTTTTGATGAAAAACTTGGTTTAACTGGGGTTATTCTCACCAAAACCGACGGTGATGCCCGTGGTGGTGCTGCTCTCTCCATCCGCCACGTTACTGGCAAACCCATTAAGTTTATCGGCACTAGCGAAGCTTTAACAGGTTTAGAGCCTTTTCATCCCGAACGCATAGCCTCACGTATTCTTGGTATGGGTGATGTTCTCACTCTGGTTGAGACCGCCATGGAGAAGGTGGATTTTGAAGAGGCGGCTAAACTTCAGAAAAAACTAGAAAAATCATCTTTTAACCTGGAAGATTTTTTAAGCCAGATGCAGCAGGTCCAAAAAATGGGATCTATGAAAGATCTGGTTGGTATGATTCCCGGTATGAAAAATGCCATAAAAGGGCGAGAAGACCAGCTTGATGACAGCAAACTCAAGCGGATAGAGGCTATTATCCTCTCCATGACCATTGCCGAGAGAAAAAAACATCAACTACTAAATGCCTCTAGAAAACGGCGTATTGCTGCTGGTTCTGGAACTTCTGTACAAGAGGTTAACCGGATGTTAAAACAGTTTGTACAGACCCAGAAGATGATGAAAAAAATGGGAAAATTAGGTCCAAAGGGTATGTTTGGTGGAGGTATGCCGGGTATCCCTGGTATGGGCGGTGGTGGGGGTATGGGAGGTCTTGGTGGTATGATGCCACAGGGATTTCCTGGGTTTAAGAGGAAATGATGTTCTTGACACTGTAAATTAAATCAGTACAATGTTTCGGTTATTGTAAGGTTAAGTGTTTAGGTTCTAAATAAACTTAGGCAGTATAGATTTTTTTATTAATGGGTTTGTTATAACAAGGAAATGGTTGATGGCAGTTAGTATTCGTATGCAACGTAGGGGGTCAAAAAAACGCCCTTTTTATGCCGTAGTTGCGGCAGATTCTCGCTGTCCTAGAGACGGTCGTTTTTTAGAGAAATTAGGTACTTACGATCCTCGTGTTGAAGAAAATGGGATCAACTTGAAAATGGATCGGGTACAACACTGGATCGGTGTTGGCGCGTTGCCATCCAAGACTGTAGCGGGTCTTATCAAGAAGGTTGAAGCTGTAGAAGTTGCCGCTTAGATCTCTTTTTAGAGTTTTTCTAAAAGTTAATGAGAGATCTCTAACCCCTTATGACAGAATCTGAACATAAAGATTTGCTCTTTGTTGGCCGCCTATTAGGATCACATGGGGTCAAAGGGGAGATAAAGGTCAACTCATTAACTGAGCAAAAAGAGGATCTGCTAGATTTTCCCAACTGGGTGCTAGGGCCAGAAGGTGGTCCTTACAAAAACTATACCTTAGTATCTGGCAGAAGTAACTCCAAAGGGTTGATAGTACTTCTTGGTGGAGTGGATAATCGGGAAGCAGCCCAAGCTATGTCTGGAACAGACATTTGGGTGCCAAGATCGCAACTGCCCCAGCTAGATGATGATCTTTACTACTGGAATGATCTCATTGGTTTGATGGTCGTGACCCAGGATGGTGAGGAGTTGGGCAAGATACAACATCTATTTGAGACAGGCGCAAACGATGTTATGTCGATAGATTTCCAGGGTGAGGAGAGACTTGTTCCCTTTACCCAAGAGGTTGTATTGAAGGTTGATGTTGCTGCCAAACTAGTTGTGGTCCGTTTGCTACCAGGAATGTAGGATGAAATTTTCCATCCTTACCCTGTTTCCAGAAATGTTCGATGGCTTTTTAACCAGCTCTATCCTGGGACGGGCACAAAAGCAGAATCTTATAGAGGTAGATCGTGTCCAGATCCGTGATTTTGCTCTAGACAGACACAGCACAGTAGATGACTCCTCCTTTGGAGGTGGACCGGGAATGGTCATGAAGGTGGATGTTTTGGAGCGGGCCTTGGGAAGTTTGAGCAAGGTAGTAAGTGGTGAAGACCCAAAACAAAAACCACCATATGTAGTTTATCTATCTCCCCAAGGAGAGCAGTTTTCACAAAAAACTGCCTCACGTTTTTCTGGGCTGGAGCATATAGTTTTAGTATGTGGACATTATGAGGGGATAGACGAAAGATTTATAGACTCCTATGTGGATGAAGAGCTATCCTTGGGAGATTTTGTTGTCACTGGTGGAGAGATTCCCGCCATGGCGGTTGTGGATGCTGTTGCTCGGTTGTTACCAGGGGTCATTGGAGATGCAAACAGCTTCCGGGCTGACTCCTTTTACGATTCACTGCTGGATCATCCACACTACACCCGTCCGGCTAACTGGAAACCTATTAATAGGGATCAAGGCGGGACGCAAAAACAGGTGGTTACCCCTCCGGCTCTACTGTTATCGGGTAACCATTTGGCGGTAGATGAATGGCGTAGGCGACAATCACTTTTACGCACCCTAATTCGTCGTCCCGACCTGTTAGACTTTGCAGGGTTGAGCAAAATAGAAAAACGTCTTTTTGGTAAATTGCGAGACGGATTGAGTGAAGATTTAGAATAGTTGCATAAAAAAATGGCACAAGAGTAGGGGAGAGGGTATTATCTCAAACTCTGGATGTTGCTTATCTCCATATGGTTTTAAGAGACGTCCTGTATTTATTAAAATTTTTGGTTGTTTGCGGTGGCAAGGAAGAAATTTCATGAACGAGTTGATGAACTTTGAGGCAAAGTTAATTAAAGATAAAGAGGTTCCGGTATTTAGTTCTGGAGACACTCTTAAGGTCCACGTTAAAGTTGTTGAGGGTGAACGGGAGAGAATCCAGATTTTCGAGGGTGTTTGCATTGCCCGTCGGAACGCTGGTTTCCGCTCTACATTCCGTGTACGTAAAATCTCCTTTGGTGAGGGTGTTGAGCGGGTATTTCCACTCTATTCTCCTAAAATTGAAAAAATTGAAGTAACCCGTCGTGGTGATGTGCGTCGGGCAAAACTGTACTATCTGCGTGAGCGTACTGGTAAATCAGCACGTATCCGTGAGAAGAGAGACTGGTAGATTGATAAAAATCTGTTAAAAGCCAACTAGCCTTAGTATGATTTGAACCTAGGCTGGTTGGCTGCAGTTTTTTTGCAAGCCCCAATTATAAAATCAAACCTAGTGTGATCACATGCCCCATCCAGATCTACACCTTGAGTCTGCTCTTTGGGCAGATGACTATAGCATGGTCTGTGGTGTTGATGAGGCAGGTAGAGGGCCGTTGGCAGGTCCTGTTGTCGCTGCGGCTGTTGTTTTTCCGCCCCATATTGACCTTAAAGTTGCAGGACTTGACGGTCTGAACGATTCAAAAAAACTCACCTCCCTAAAAAGAAAAAAACTACTCCCAATAATACATGATAAGGCTATTTGTGTGGGGGTCGGCATTGTTTCACCACGACAAATTGATAAAATCAATATTCGCATGGCCTCCCTTTTGGCTATGGTTATGGCAGTTGATAATCTTACAAACTTGCCAGATTATGTTTTAATTGATGGTCGTGATATTCCTGATGATCTTACAATTGCAAGCAGGGCGATTATTGGTGGTGATGCTACATCTTCTACCATTGCTGCTGCGTCTGTGGTTGCTAAAGTCAACCGTGATAATATTATGGCTGAATTAGCCACGCAATTCCCAGGTTATGGTTGGGAGCGTAATCAAGGTTATCCTACCAAAGAACACAGGGAAGCTTTGTTAAGCCTTGGTGCCACACAATACCATCGGTACTCTTTTGCTCCTGTTAAACTGGCAATGGCTGCCGGGAAGGGGGACCACAGGGATGAATAACCTGCAACAAGGCAATAAAACTCCCATGGTTAAAGAGTTGCCAAAAGACAGGTTGCTAAAAAACTCTTTTATGGCCTTGGGGGGGGTGACAATAATATTTTTATTGATCTCCATCTATGCCAACCCTGAGAACTCCACCGTATTTGAAATATCCAAACCATTTGATAAAGAGATAGTCTATAAAAACTTCACCCCTTTTGCCTTGCTGTTTATGGCTATTAACTACACCTTGATTTCTGCATTTGGTTATAGCCTGACAAAACAATTTTTTTCCCCTTTAACTGCTACAGGGCTTTTACCTAAACTAGTTGCCTCATTTTTTATCGGTTATATTTCCTCTTTAGGTATTATCCGAATTGTCTCCCTTTTTATACCCTACAATAACTGCTATCCGGTTGCTGCTACCATTCTTCTGCTTATTACCCTCTATTTTCAACGCAATGCTCTGGCCAATGTGGTTGCAATTGGGGTGACTAACACGGTTACTCTTAAGGGTTGTTTTGCCGCAGTAAAGCGGCAGAGACTATTTTTATCTCTTTTTCTTTTGGGTTTAACTGCTATTTTATTATCACAGGTTACATTGGGATGGTTTAGATATGTTAGCCATGGACCAGTTGTAACCTACGCCTATCTTTTGACTTTTTGGAAAGAGCAGGGGGTTCGCTATTTTCCTTTTATTTCCCAGCATTATGATAAATGGCTGTTTGATTTTTTTCTTACTTCATATTTAAAAACATCTTTTCAGCCAATTCTCTCCTGGTGGGTGACATTGGGATTGTTAAAAATTTCCCTTTGGACCTTTTTGGTGCTGGCTTTTATGCGGTTTAAGGTTAGCTTTAAGCTCTCCTTTTTATTCGCTCTGTTTTTAATGCTTGGTAACTCGACTCTGCTACCTCACAAATATTATGTACTGTTTACCTCTATCAACCCTTTTTTCTTTATAATTAACTCCCGAATAGCTGGTATAGCATTTTTGCTGTTTCTTGTTGCTTCATTGCTGAACTATCATGATCGCCGTAGTCATCTATCACCGCTGTTTTATATTTTAGCTGGTTTAGGTCTGTCCACTTCATCAATCGCTGCTCCTTTATGGGCAATGGTTGTGGTTACTTTTAGCGGTATTGGCCTTTTATCTTATCGCTCACCTAACGGTTGGTCTAAATATTTAGAACATACATTGGTTCTTGGTGCTATTACGGGGTCGATTCTACTCTTTTTTATTCCATTTGCTGGTACTTTGTCGGTATGGCTTCGCCTTGTAGTTGTTGGGGGTGTTTTATTGCTCTCCCTTTATTGGGGGCTGCCTCGCCTTTGGCGTTCTTTGGTAAGTTGGCGACAGGCTGAAGGTGGTGGACAGCTTTTAGCCAACATTGTTTTATTTAATATTTCAGTATTGGTGGGGCTTGTGCTGTTTGGCAATATCTTTGTTAATAACTCAATAGCTCAGAGGTTGTATAACGGTGTTTTTGACCATGTTGAACAAAATTTATATTTCCCTAAAGATGAAATGCGCACATTCCAAAGTACCACCCCTTTTGCCTCCAGACTTTTGGTGGTTAATAAAGCTCACCATATAAATATGCAGATTGATATTGCGGGTGAGACGTTTATTGATAAGGTAGAAAATATTTTTTCAGACCAGCGAATACACAGAGGTATGAGTGATGACCCTAGTGAAGGAAAATTATCCTGGAATCATGCTGGTTACGCCCACCAATTTGAGTATGAACGTGGCGGTACGTATTTTATCGCCTATTATGGCAAATATATTCTGTTATGGCTATTTACATATCTCTTGCTGATTTTGGGTCATAGTCAAGATAGACCAAGGCAGGGTAGAAAAGAGTTTTTAGGCAACCTTTTTATACTTCTTGTTGCAGTTGTTCCAATGTTTTTGTTTTTTATGAGCTTTGTTGATCTGTCATCAATGGCTCATGCCGACCACGCAAAGTCCCGTTTTATAGAGACTCCCGTATATCTGCTTAATTTTGTAAGTTTAATAATAATTGGATTTTATGGCTCTAAAAAAATGCAGAGTGTAGTTGGAATTTTGTGTGGGTTTTACTCTATAGTTCCGTTTTTGGCTACTGATCGTCTGATTCAGCTATTTTTAAATTTAAAATCTGTATATTGGACACTGTTGAATACTTACTGAGCACCGTCCTGTTGCTGAATTGCCAACTGTTTTTCCAACTTTTCAATTCTTTCTTCTAGAAGTGCTGTTTGCTGAACAGTGTCTTTACGTTGGTGAAAAGCGACACTTAGGGCCAAGGTAAACTGTAAACTAAGCAGAAACAGCCCTATAGTGGCTCCAAAGAAAAACAAGGAGATAGGGCTTAAAATACCTATAAGCTCTCCCACAGCGGTATAAAAATTTACAAATAGTGGAATGGTTAAAAAAAATAGACTGATAGCAACCCAAAGTATACTGTAGCGAATACGGATGCGATTTTTTTGGATAAGGGTGGTTACCAAAATTAGGGAGAGAAGACCAAGTACTATCAGGAGAATATACTGTTTGGGAGTCATCTTTTAATTTTCATCCTCTCTTTTTGGTAGTTTTGTAAACATCCCCACCAAGATGGAAAAAAATATTAGGGTTACGTAAAAAATAGGTCGCCAAAAGCCTCTATGCATAGAAACTCCATTAGATTCATGCATAACAACGGGCACTTCTACAATTTTAAATCCCATTCTACGACATAAAAGCAGAATATTGGCATCGGGAAAATCATCGGGAAAAAGATCGCTAACATAAAACTTTAATACATTGCGACGCAAAGCCTGAAAACCACTCGTGGGATCATCTATTTTAAGGCCAGAGAACATATGCAAAAGGGTGCTAAACAGTTTCTGACCTGCTCTGCGATGTCTGGGCACTTTATAACTGCCAACCATCATGTGACGGTTACCAATCACCAAGTCAACCTGCTTTTCATCTAGAGCATCAATTAGAGTTTTGACAAATTGGGGTGAATGCTGTCCATCTCCATCCATCTGTACAACACGTTCATATTTTTTTTGAATTGCATAACGGTAGCCGGTTTGCAGAGCAACTCCATACCCCATATTTGAACAGTGTTGCAGGAGTGTGGCTCCGTGTTGTTTTACTATTTTAGCTGTGTCATCTGCGGAATTGTCATCTATTACAACCACATCAAAACCCTGTTTGTGTAGTTGTGATATAACATCACCAATTTCATTGGCTTCGTTATAGGCTGGTATAATTACCAAACAATGTAAGGGTTGTGCAGCAGTTTTGCTATCTACCACAATAAATCTCTTTTTAAGAAGTTAGATACCAAAAAACAGAAACTTAAACAAAGCCTAGGATGATGCCCAAAAAGTAAAAAGTCAAAGGCAAAATCATACAGTTTTTAAAGGTTGGGTAAAACTTTAGAGCCTTCATTGTCAATTAAAAAGGGGAGGGTGCGACAATTAAGATTTTTGGTGATTTCTTCGTGATTATCTGCATACAGCAATAAAAAACCAGTTCCACCTGCACCAAGAAGTTTACCACCCTTAGCTCCGAGTTTTAAAGCCTGCTCCATCAACTCTCCAACATGGTCATTGCCTATTCCACTTGCTAAACCCTGTTTATATTGCCACCCTTGATAGAGGTTTTTGGCTAAATGATCAACATTCCATTCATGAAAACTATCTCTTAAATCGTCAGCGAGAGCTACCATTTTATCAAGTTGGGCAAGTTTATGTTCTTGTTTTAAGTTAGCTTTTTGTTGGGACAGAATGTTGCTGGCAGAACGTATGCCACCTACATAATAGAGCCGTAGTTTTTCAGAGAGTTGAGCAACCCCATTTTGCTCTAAAGAGATGGGAGCGATATTTACCGACTCATCCTGGTTAAAACGGATATAGTTCAATCCACCAAATGCCGCTGCATATTGATCCTGCTTGCCTATAGGCTCTTTTAATAGCTCTATCTCTATCTCACAAGCCTCACGAGCCAATTTTTCTTTAGTTACATCTTCTCCCTTGTAGGCATAAAGAGCGTGGAGCAGACCAACGGTAAAAGAGCTTGAAGAACCAAGGCCCGTTCCTGCTGGTACATCAGCAAAAGATGCAATCTCAATCCCCTTACCCACAGCAACCTTACGCAAAACTTCGCGCACAATTGGGTGTTGTATCTCATCTACAGATTCAGCATCTTCTGTTTTGGAATATTTAATGCGGATTTTGTCATGAAAATAGGGGTGGATGATTATATACATATAGCTCTGTATGGCAGCACTAACCACAGCCCCATATGACCGTTTACCGTAATAGGCTTGTAAATCACTACCACCACCGGCAAAACTAACTCTAAAAGGAGTTCTGGTGATTATCATTTTTTTGTGATTTCCTGTAGATTATTTAACCCGTGGATTTAACAGTCCAGACACCTCACCAATAGCATAAGCAAAATGCTGCACTATAAATACCAAAGCTACGTGTAGAGATAAAGCGATACGGTTTTTTTTAAAAGAGAGCATCGTCCCATAAATTATTATAAAGGGAAAATATAATATTGGCAGCGCAAATATAGGATGGAAAAACATGAGTGCCATGGAACAAAAGGCAGCAAGAAATATTGGAGGTAAGATATAAGAGATAGACCACATGTTTTTATGGCGTTTAAGTAGGCGGGCACGCCCCCTGCCATAGCGGACCATGTTTTTGTACCAAACGGCTGGTGTAGGACGAAATTTATGTAAAACATGGAGGTCGGGAATAAAAATAAACCGCTTATTTTGGTTGAAAAGGCGAAAATTTAGCTCGGCATCTTCGGCTTCACTACCAAGGGAGACATCAAACCCTCCCACATCAACAATTGCCTGTTTTTTGTAGATTACATTCAGGGTTGCCAAGCTTGGTACATATTTAGCCTCGGCAAACTGACGACCTTGGGCACTGTTAAAACTACCCGCAAAGGAGTCCATAGCTACTCCTACAGCTTGCACAAATGGGCCACTGTCAGGAGGTGGTATGTTACCACCTCCTACAGCAACCAGTTGCGAATCAGATTTGCTATGTTCTTCAAAATTGCTTGCCAATCTTTCAAGCCAATCTGGTGGTGCTTCGCAATCTGCATCAATAAACGCGATAAAAGGATATTGTGCAGCAGCAACACCAGCATTGCGACCTATGGCAGTACCTTTTCTTGGCTCTACTACCATCTTTATATGCTTATACTCTTTTACAAAATCTAAAATAATTTTTTGAGTATTATCTTGCGAACCACCATCTACAACTATAATTTCACAGTTAACTATTGGGTAGCTCTGGAGAGTTAGGGATTCTAAACAGGCCCAAATGTTCTCTTCTTCATTAAAGCAGACAACTACAACCGAGATATCAATCATGGTTTTGTCTCCCCAACTGACCTGTAAAAAATTTACTAAAAAACACCTTTGCCGAAAGTAGTGTACGATATCCCTCACTGGGATTAAACAGACCCTGCCACAGTTTCATTATGATATAACGTGGTCTTAGATGATATTTTTTAAGATAATAATCACACAACTCCACCATCTCTTTGGATGATAACTCTGGTGTATCAAGTACACAGTTATGTAGACCATCGGAGGTAAGCCACTGGGAAAAATTTGTGGTTGTCAGATAATTTTTTTCTACAGCCCAATCGTAAGCCTCAGTACCTGGGTAAACATATAAGGGGTAGAACTGCATGCTGTCACAGTTGGCCTTGACACTAAATTCATAACTGGCACTTAGGGTCTCTCTGGTATCTCCAGGATTACCCACCATCATACAGCCATGGACCATCAACCCGGCCTGTTTAACATCTTTGACAAACTGTAGATATTTTTTCAGTTTTATCCCTTTTTTCATTCCATCTAAAATTGATTGATCACCACTTTCAAATCCCACGGTTACAAGGCGACATCCTGCTTGTTTCATTAGTTTTAACAGGTCTAGTTTTACGTCGCCCCTAACATTGCAGTACCATTTTATTTTGATACCACGACTGATAATCCCTTCACAAATTTCTCGCACATGGCTGGGACTAGCGGTAAAACAGTCATCCTCAATGCCGATCTCTTGTACTTGGGGTAGATTTTTAGTGATATATTCAAACTCATCGACAACATTTTTAGCACTACGAACCCGGTATTTATGGGAGTGAAAGGTTTGCGGATAAACACAAAAAAAACAGCGGTGGGGACAGCCACGCCCAGTAATAATCATCACCATGGGATAGTTGGCAGCAGCAAAAAAATAGTCAGAAATATTTAGATATTTATTATAAGTTTCAGATATAAAGGGTATAGAATCAAGATCCAGGATGAGTTCTCGTGCCTTTGTTCTAACAACGTTATCATCATGGCGAAATACCAGCCCTGCAACATCTGTCAAAGGGGTGTTGTTCTCCAAGGCAGCAGCTAGCTCTACAATGGTTGCATCATACTCTCCAACCGCTGCCCCATCTATGGCTTTGTCCAGTGCAATAGACTCCTGGGGTAGAGCAGAAGGATGAGTGCCCACCAACAAGACAAATGCTTTTGGAAATTTAGCCTTTATATTAGCAGCAACTAGGGCATCACTATGAATGCTAGGAGTACTTGTATCAATAACCACTAACTGTGGCAGCCATGAACCTAAAAATGAGTATAGCTCATCCATGCCAGACATTGTAGCAGGAGCATCAAATAGACGAATATCATTACCTGCTTTTTCGCTATAGCCAGCAGCATAAGCCAGCCATATAGGGTAGTAGAAAGTACCGCCCTTGGTAACCGCAGGACTACGGGAGGTGCGTGAGAAACGGCCCATATATGGTGGGTTTAAAAAAAGAATTTTCACACAATAACCTGTTGTGTTTGTTTAACTAAAAATTTTTGGGCTGCAACGTAATCTTCCGGTATGCCTATATCTATAAAATAACCGTCATATATCTCGGCAGACATGATCATATTGCCAACTTGTTGTTGGAGAAAATCTGTTTCAAAAGAAAAACAGCCAACAAGATCGTAACGTAAATCGGTAGATAACAAAAATACACCACCATTAATCAATCCAGCTTCGACTTGACCTTTCTCCCTAAAACCAATTATCCGACCATCCTCATCTTCAGATACATGAACCGCTCCATAACGGGCGCAATTATCCATGGGTTTTACAGCCATAACAACCCTGGCACTATTTTTAATCAATGTATTTTCAAGTTGCATAAGAGGAACAGCAAAAAAAGTGTCACCATTAAGAATAAAAGCCCTATCTCCCAGAACCAAATCCAAGCCTAAGCGAATCCCACCAGCAGTTCCCATAGGTTTGTCTTCTATAGCATAAAGAATTTCCATTCCCATAAAACTATTGGCAAAATAGTCAATAAAATACTGGCTTTTATAGCCAACTGAAAGAATAACCCGGTGTATGCCTTGTGTAGCCAGTGTCTCTAAAAGATGAGCTAAAAACGGCCTGTCACCTATTGGAGCCATGGGTTTTGGGATATCAGGAACCGACTGTCGCAGCCGTTTACCAAGGCCGCCAGCAAGAACAACTGCTTCAGAGGGAATGGGGTCAGAGCTTTTTATTGTCATTCCACCACATTCCCCACAACAAAGAAGGCTAAGCCAAGATATTAATCTAAGTTTCTATAATAATACAGTTTCA
>JADFYX010000449.1 GCA_015232795.1 Magnetococcales bacterium | reverse complement strand
AGGTTTTTTACGTATTCAAAATGGCGACACCCCTTTGGATAGCTCTGCGGTTCATCCCGAATCATACACCATTGTGCAGCGTATTTTAAATAAAACCGGCCTTACCATGGAGAGATTGCTGGGTAACACAGAGGTGTTAAGAACTCTGCCTGTTGCAGCATTTGTTGACTCCCGTTTTGGAGAGCCAACTGTACGTGATATTATTGCCGAATTGGAAAAACCAGGCAGAGACCCGCGTCCTGCCTTTAAAACAGCTACCTTTCAAGAAGGTGTAGAGGATATAAAAGATCTACAACTGGGTATGGTTTTAGAGGGGGTTGTGAGTAATGTTACCAACTTTGGGGCTTTTGTCGATATCGGTGTTCACCAAGACGGATTGGTCCATATATCTGCCATGGCAAACCGCTTTGTAAAAGACCCCCGCGAGATAACCAAAGCTGGAGCAGTGGTTAAGGTTAAAGTGGTTGAAGTTGATGTTAAACGCAAACGCATAGCCCTTACAATGCGCCTTGATGATGAACAAAATCAACCTGTGCAATCAAGCCAAAAGGAGAGATCTTTTAGGTCAAATACAACCCAAAAACCAACACAAACCCCAAATGAAAATGCAATGGCAGCAGCCTTTGCCAAGTTTGCTAAACAGAGATAAATTTAGGATTAGGTTTTAAGAGACAAAACTATCTGTTTTTGATATATTTTTGTAAAAATTGTTTTATGGCTCTTTAAAAATTAAAATAAGGAGATCTGATGGCAACCTCTGAGTATGACATTAAAAAAATTCGTAATGTGGCCCTTATCTCTCACCATGGTGGTGGTAAAACTACTCTGGTTGAGTCTCTGCTTTTTAACGCTAAAGCCATAGACAAGCGAGGCTCTGTAGAAAAAGGGACAACATTGTCATCTTTTGAGCCAGAAGAGGTGCAACGGGGCATGACCCTGTCCACCCATTTGTCATTTTGTAGTTGGCGCAAGATCAACTTTAACTTTTTAGATACCCCAGGCTACATCGATTTTTTAGAAAGTACACGCGGTGCACTGAATGTGGTTGGTGGGGCGGTTATGCTTTTTTCTGGAGAGATGGGGGTTAAACCGGAAAATGTCCGCCTCTGGAATTTTGCCGCCCAAGCCATGGTTCCGGTTATAGGGTTTATCAATAAAATGGATAAACCCAGAGCTGATTTTATCCGTGTGTTGGGTGAGATGGAGTCTACCCTAGGTGAAACTGTCCTACCTGTTACAATACCCATTGGAGCAGGAGAAGATTTTCGCGGAATTGTTGATCTTCTTCCCATGACTGCATGGTCGGCGAAAAATGGTGTTTTTGAACAGATGGAGCTACCCGATGAGGTCCGTGATGATGCGGAGTATTATAGAACCCAACTAGTAGAAAAAATAGTTGAGTCTGATGATGATCTTTTAGAAAAATATCTGGAAGAGGGTGTGGAGCCAGATGAAGAGGCTCTGCAAAAGGGGCTGAAAGAGGCTGTCTTAACCCATAAGTTGCTGGTGGTTTTTTGTGGTTCTGCCGAGGCTAATATTGGTGTGCGTGCGCTTTTAAACGGCATGGCTGCTTATTTGCCAAGCCCAATTGATAAGGCAACCATTAAACCATTGGTAGGCTACCATCCAAAAAATGATCAAGTGGAGATAACACCAAATCCTGATGTTGAAGATCCCCTATCCGCAGTTGTTTTTAAAACCACAATCGACCCTTTTGCCGGTAAATTATCAATTATAAGGGTGTTTTCTGGCTATATTGAGTCTGAACAGGCTATCTACAACGGTAGCCAACAGAGAAAAGAGAAAGGGGGGCGGTTGTTTCGGATTCAAGGAAACGAAAAAATTCCTGTGGATCGCTTGAATGCTGGGGAGATGGGGGCCATATCCAAGCTCTCCCACACCCATACTGGGGATACTCTATCAGTTGAAAAATTTCCCCTTAAATTTGCTATGGTGCAATTTCATGATCCTACCCTCACTTATGCCATTGAGGTAGATAAAAACAGTGATGAGAAGGCCAGTAGCGGTTTGGAGCGATTGGTTGAAGAGGACCCAACACTACATTTTTATCGTGAAGCTCAGACCAACGAAATGATCTTGGCAGGAATGGGACAGACCCACCTTCAGGTTACATTAGAACGTCTAAAACGCAAATTTAACACTGAAGTCACCCTTAAAGCTCCTAAAGTTCCCTATAAGGAGACCATAACCCGTAGTGTGCGGGTTCAAAAAAAAAAAAAAAAACA
>JADFYX010000448.1 GCA_015232795.1 Magnetococcales bacterium | reverse complement strand
TAGGTTCCTACTTTAATTCCAGCTTTAAGTAAAATCGCTTCAAGGAATGCAACAACTGACCCTTTACCATTAGTGCCAGCCACATGGATAAACTGTAATCCTTGTTGGGGATTGTCCAAGACAGCAAGAAGCCGTTTAACACGACCAAGGCCAAGAACAACACCACCTGTTTCATGTTCGTGGGTTTGGTTAAGTAGGTTTTCTAAAGTTTGTGTCATTCCATGGAGAGAGGTAGTTCAAACTGGGTCTCTTTGTCTGTCCCAGGAGCTGTCTTTGTGAGACGAGAGAGAATATCAGAAATTTTATCTTTCATTTTATGGCGGTGGCATATTTGATCAATAAATCCATGTTCCAACAAATATTCACTACGCTGGAAACCTTCCGGCAGAGTCTCTCTTACCGTCTGTTCAATAACCCTTGGACCGGCAAAGCAGATAAGAGCATTTGGTTCTGCAAGTATAAGATCTCCAAGCATGGCAAATGAGGCGGTTACACCACCAGTTGTTGGGTCGGTTAAAACTGAAATATAGGGTAGGCCAGCTTCGTCTAATTTGGTTAGTGATGCTGAAGTTTTTGCCATCTGCATGAGAGAGAGAATACCCTCTTGCATTCTTGCACCGCCAGAGGCTGAAAAGACTACATAGCCACAGTTGTTCTCTACTGCTGCCAATGCCCCTTGTGCCACTTTTGCCCCGGCAACTGACCCCATAGAGCCAGCAAGAAAATTAAAATCAAAGGCGGTAACAATGGCTGGTATGGTATTGATGGTACCTTTAAATACTCGCACAGCATCGTTGGTGCCGGTTTTTTTCTTGGCCTCTTTAATCCGGTCTTTATATTTAATTTTGTCTTTAAATTTAAGAGGATCACTGGGGTGAAGACCTGCAAATAGTTCCTGACGATTTTCTTTGTCCAGGGTGATGTCAATACGGTCAAGACCAGAAATTCTAAGATGGTTTTGACAGTTAGGGCAAACATGTAAGGCTCTTTCCAACTCTTTTTTAAAGAGTGCTTTGCCACATGGTTCACATTTGGTCCATAACCCTTCCGGGGTCGGTATCCGGCGGGTGTTGTCTTTGATTTTTGGTTTGATTAGTTGTGTGATCCAGTTCATGGAGATACTCTATTTTAAAATGATGCCTGTTTTACTTCTTGGATGAAGCGAATAATTTTTTTTCTGTCTTTCTTACCCGGTGTGGACTCTACTCCCGTTGATACATCAACACCATAAGGTCGTACTTGACGTACTGCTTGGGCCACATTATCTGGGTTTAATCCACCCGCTAAAATTAGTGGGGCAGGGGCATGATACGAAGAGAGCAAGGACCAGTCAAATGATTCTCCACTACCCCCATAAACTCTTTTGGTTTTTGCATCTAGTAGTAGACCTGAGACCGGGTATTTATCAAGACCATTAAAATCTTCTTGGGTTGCTATTCTAGCGGCTTTAATAACCCGCCTTGGTAGGTCAAGACAATCCTCGGGTGTTTCGTCACCATGAAGTTGAATAATATCAAGTTTGCATTGAGCGCAAGCCGTTGCAATTTCTTCTCGGCTAGCATTAACAAATAGCCCTGTTACTGTCACAAATGGTGGAAGTTCGGCAACTAACTGCTCCCCCTCATCCAGGGTTACAGAGCGTGGTGATGGGGGGTAGAAAACCAAACCTATAGCATCAACACCAGCCTGGATAGCAACTTGTAAATCCTCTTTTTGGGTAAAACCACAAATTTTAATACGAACAGCATTGTTAGGTCCGATTTTCATGACCTTATTTTTTTTGCCCAGACCCAGGAGTGCCGTCATCACTTTCCCGCCAACGGTCCATCATTTCAGTTTGCAGATGACTTTGAGAAGTGTCGTACATTCTCTGTCTTGCCGAACTGCGAAGGTCAACCTGTTTATCTGCCCAAACTCTATCAAACTTTTTTACTCTAATCTGAACTTTCTCATCTAGATAGACATAAGCCGCTCCAAGACCAGCAAGTAACAAAATCATGAAAATAATAGGCATAAAGCTGCTGGATTTATTTTCCGCAGAAGGTGTTTTTGGCTTCTCTTTTTTAAGTAGTTCTAATAATGATTTTATTTCTGATCTTGCTTGTGCAGGCCGAAGTAGCTTAAATGAGAATATTTTGTCTAAGGATTTTGGATACCTTGGTTTTGATAAATTTGCCCATAAAAGATAGTAGGGGTATTTTCCCAAATCTGAAAAATACCTTTTAGATTTCTTAATAAAAGATGAAATT
>JADFYX010000447.1 GCA_015232795.1 Magnetococcales bacterium | reverse complement strand
AAGACTTGGGCCGGATAGGTGTTAAACCATAAAAACCCCAAAGCAGCCCCAACCATAGCACCACAAAAAACTGCTAACTCTCCAGCACCGGCTATGTAGGGGATTCCAAGATATCCGGCAAAATTTATGTTTCCGGTAACGTAAGAGATAATTAAAAAACTAGCCCCAGCCAACATTGCCGGAGCAATAGCAAGACCGTCTAGTCCATCGGTTAGGTTGACAGCATTGCCACTGCCCACAATAACAATTATGGCAAATGGGAAATAGAGCATACCCATATTCCAAGAAAAATCTTTTAGAAAAGGGAGAGAGAGCTGACCAAACACATCTCCATTTATCTCTCGCAATGCATAAGCCAAAGCCAAGGCGATTATGGTTTGCAGAAAAAAACGTAAGCGTCCCGGTACACCTTTTGTGTTGTTTTTTACAATTTTTTGAAAGTCGTCCCAAAAACCTATTGCCCCAAAAGCCAATGTAGTACCGATAACAACCTGGATAAAAGGGTTGGTTATATCGGCCCATAGCAGTGTGGGTATGGTGATGGCTAATAAGATCATCGTACCACCCATGGTGGGTGTTCCTGCTTTTTCAATAATATGTCTTTTTGGGCCATCACTGCGAATCGGCTGCCCTGATGTTTGCAGTCTTTGCAGGGCTTTGATAATAATAGGACCAATAATAAAAGATAGAATAAGTGCTGTTAACGTAGCACCGATAGTGCGAACGGTAATATACTTAAACAGATTTAGAAAAGACCACTGGTCACTGAGAGGAACTAAAAAATTATATAGCATAAGAGATTAAATCTTTGACGATCCTTTCCATTTTCATGCCACGAGAGCCTTTAACAAGTATCCGGTCTCCTGCTTGCAGCTGGGGGGGGGATTATTCCCAACCAATCTGCCGGATCATCCCGGTGTTGCGCTCTTAATGTGGGTTCGTTTTTACATCTATCATAAAGATGTTTCATAAGAGGGCCAGCCGTAAAAACATGGCTTACCCCGGCTTTTACAATTTCGTTAAATAACTCTTTATGCAAGCTAGCTGCCTGTTTGCCCAATTCCAGCATATCTCCTAAAATAACTATGCGTCGTGCCTCTTTTGGCGTGGTGCGAAGAGCAGCAATAGCTGCTTTTACAGAACCAGGATTGGCGTTATAGCTATCATCAATGACCTCCCAACCCCCTAAAGCGATTTCTCTTCCCCCTCGGCCTTGGGGTGGAGAAAATTCTTTAAGACCTTGGGCGATTTGCTGAGGAGTGACACCAACCTGACGTAAAGCTGTTGCTGCTGCCAAGGCATTGTCAATCATATAACGCCCTTGTCCTGCTATATTTACATTTACAGAAATTTTATCCCTCCAGCTAAATGTTGCCGCTAATTTTCCGTCTGCCATTTTGATATCAGTCCCTATTAGATCTGCTTTTTGTTGTCCAGCATCTTGCTGGCAAAAGGTTAATGTTTTGCAGTGTTTAGCAGCATTTTGTAAACTCTCTTTTGCCCAGCTTGAGTTATTTAAAATAGCTGTGGCACCCTGTGAAAGTCCTGCAAACAGTTCTCCTTTGGCTTGGGCTATCTCTTCTATATTGTTAAAGGCAGCTAAGTGGGCAGCTAGAACATTGGTAACAATACCCATATCAGGTTTGGCAATGCTGGTTAAATGGGCAATTTCACCAAGAGCACTCATGCCCATCTCCACCACCAAGACTTGGCAGTTGTGTGGCATTGATAATAAAGTTAATGGCACGCCAAAATGGTTGTTTAGATTACCGTGGGTTGCGTGAACAACGTTGAAATGTTCTTTTAAACAGAGGCTTAATAGCTCTTTTACAGTGGTTTTTCCCGATGATCCAGTAACAGCTATAACCACCGGATTTACCTTATACCGCCAAGCAGTTGCTAGTTGTTCCATAGCGGTTAATACGTTTGGAACTACCAATACCGGGCAATTAGGCAGTGGGTCTGGGGCAACCTCAACCAATATAGCTCCGCAGCCAGCCTTAACGGCTTTGTCGATATAGTCATGACCATCAAAACGGGGACCACGTATGGCAGCAAACATAGCACCCTCTTTAATGGTGCGAGTGTCGATAGAGACCCCAGATAATGGTTGGTTTTGGGTTGGGGGTAGTTTTAGGGTGGTAGTGGCAAATTCTATGTCAAATATCATTGTGGTCCTGTTTTAGTATTTTAACTTGATTATAGTTGTTCAACTTATAAATTGCACAAGATAAAAAAGCTTTTATTAT
>JADFYX010000446.1 GCA_015232795.1 Magnetococcales bacterium | reverse complement strand
AAAGCCTTGATGTATACCCATCAGTTTAATGTAGATACTAGCTATCCCTTGGTACAGTTGACTTTATGGGTTGTGAGTCTAGGTGATGGTGCTGCCCAAATTGCACTATTTATTGTCATATGGATACATGGTTGTATAGGGGTTTGGTCTTGGGCGCACTTGCAGCCATGGTATGCTAAGTGGCACAAAAGCTTAACTGCTTTTGCTTGGAGCTTTCCTGCTTTAGCTTTGGCAGGGCATGTTAGTTCTGGTATGCAAATTATAAGAGAGGTCAACCGTAACCCGGATATACCCGGCGAGGTGATGCAAAAGTATGGTTTCACCATGGATATGGTGCCGTCAGTTATGGAAATAGTTACAATATCCCAATTCTCTATATTTGCCATAATAATAATCACCCTTATGTTTCCCATGGTTCGCCATTTTATGCTGCGTTTACAACAGAGTGGAGCACAGCTTATTTTTGCTGACAAACAAAAACTCAGGATAGACAAAGGGGCAACGGTTCTTGAGGTTTTGCAAACTGCACGTATTGAACACCCTAGCCTTTGTGGTGGTATGGGAAGGTGTTCCACATGTAGGGTAAGGGTTGGAAAAGGGTCTGAGGATCTCCAGCCACCATCACATTTAGAGCAAACAGTTTTAGAACGCATAAACGCACCAGATGATGTCCGTCTGGCCTGTCAAACTCGTCCCCAAGAGGATCTTAAAATCTGGCCCTTACTTACTACGTGCGTTGATCAACCTGATGTTTTGTCTGCTGTTAATAATCGTCATGGGCAAGAGTTGGTTGTGGCTGTGTTATTTGCTGACCTACGTGGTTTTACTGCATTTTCAGAAAAACGTCTTCCCTTTGACGTTCTGTTTGTCTTAAATCGCTATTTTCGCTTTATGGGTACAGCTATCGAGGAGGAGGGAGGCCACTTAGATAAATTTATTGGTGATGGTATTATGGCTCTTTTTGGCCTGGATGGAAATGCACAAAAAGGGTGTCAAAATGCTCTTAAAGCCGCCAAAGCCATGGGGCTAGAGCTGGAAAAATTAAACTCCTCCCTAGCTGATGAACTAGATGATCCTCTGCGTATAGGAATAGGCCTGCATGTGGGAAATGTTATTGTAGGTGAAATGGGCCATGGCTCTGCCCGGCAATTAACTGCAATTGGTGATACTGTAAACAGTGCTTCTCGCTTGGAGAGTCTTACCAAAGAACATGGGGCGCAGTTGGTGGTGTCTCAAGATGTAACTGATCTGGCAGGTATTGATATGGATGATTATCCTCTTATGGAGCTGAACATCCGGGGTCGCTCCGACCCTCTAGCAGCCAGAGTAGTGGTTGCACTCCATGAGCTTGATCTGGAGTAGAAAAAACGAAAAAAAACCTGGTTTCGAAAAGTTGTCGCCACGTTCCTGGCGTAACCGATTGATATGCTAGGTGCATCAATAGCTTGCGTCAGGTGCGTGACGACAATTGCTGAATCTGGAAGATTCATCTGACATACTAATATCTAAATAATGGAACACTGTTATTTGTATTAGTTCTTATCTCTATAATGGTTTAACTTAGATAGTTACTGTGATAGCGTATTGGTGTGTTTTAGTATTATTTATCTCAATTATTGCATATAAAGGAAAAATACCATGCCCACAAAAGATAATCTTCAAGAAGCATTTGCTGGTGAAAGCCAAGCCAACCGTAAATATCTGGCTTTTGCCCAGAAAGCTGATAAAGAGGGATTTGCACAGGTAGCTAAACTATTTCGTGCTGTTGCAGATGCCGAAACCATACACGCCCACTCCCATCTAAGGGTTTTAGACGGTGTGCAATCAACAAGCGAAAACCTTGAGGCAGCTATTGCTGGTGAGCATCATGAATTTACCGAAATGTACCCAGGATTTATACAAACTGCCGAGGCAGAAGGCAACAAAAAGGCTGTGCGTTCCATGACAAACGCCATGGAGGTAGAGAAGGTTCATCACGATCTATTCCAACAGGCATTGGCAGCTATTAAGTCCGGCAAGGATTTGGATAAAATGCAGATTTATGTCTGTCCTGTATGTGGCCACACTGAATTTGGCGAACCCCCAGCAAACTGCCCGGTTTGTAACGTAAAAGGTGAAAAATATAACGCAATTGATTAGGGCCGTTGGTGATGGTTGTATTTTTCCATCCAAAAGGTTGAAACCACCGGCTTTAGCTGGTCAGCTTTCAGCAATAATTTGCTGCCATATGTGAGAGAATAAGAATCTCTTATCATATGGAGG
>JADFYX010000445.1 GCA_015232795.1 Magnetococcales bacterium | reverse complement strand
GGCTATGGATTTAAGCGGAATTAAACCGTACGTGACAGCGTATATAGTATTGATAGTTGGCAATCAATAAAAAATATTATTGTCACTGTGCTTTTTAGGGGAACAGCGTGGAGAGCAAGGCCTATATTCTTGGAGTGGATGATGAGTTTATCAATCGTGAACTCATCACTGAGGTTCTAAAGGAGCGTTATGAGGTGGCGTGTGTAGCAGATGGGGCGGAGTGTTTGCAAATTGTTGCTGACCGAAAACCCGATTTGATACTCATTGATGTCAATATGCCCCAGGGTATGGATGGGCTTGAGACCTGCCGCAGCATTCAAGCCGATGAAGAAAACCTTGAAATACCGATAATTTTCATGTCTTCACTGGCCTCCTTAAAGGAGCGTAAAGCCATTTACAAAGCAGGTGGTGAGGGCTACCTGACAAAACCATTGGATCCTGAAGAACTCTTGACCAAGGTTGAGCTTACCCTCAAGACCAGACGCTCACTTGCTCAACTTAGACAGGCTGCTGAAGAGGCCAATAGTGTAGCCTTAAGTGCCATGACCACCTCTGGAGAAATGGGGGAGGTTCTCAGGTTTTTGCAGGAGAGCTTCTCCTGTTCAAACTATCAATCACTCCTGGAACTGGTACTGTCTACACTCAAGGAGCTGGGGTTGGAAGGGGTTGCCAGGGTTGCCGGTGAAGATGATCACCATCTCCATATCAATGAATCATTCCTCCCATCACTGGAGATGATGATATTAAAAAATATCTATGAAAACAGACGGATAATGACCTTAGGCAAAAGCACCATTTTCACCTCCGAGCGGGCGGTGATAATGGTCCACAACATGCCTATTGATGATGAAGAGAGTTTTGGCCGGCTTAAAGATATTCTTGCCATGATGATCGATAGTGTCGATGCCCGTGTTGCTGCCCTGCAGACCAGAGTTAAATTGGCAAAGCGAGAAAAAACCCTGGCTGACCTTCTGGAGTCTCAAACCAAAAAGAGCCAAGAGACCCAAGCTCAATTGGAGATGGAGGCCATGGAGGCCAATAAGGTGGCATTGAGTGCCATGACCACATCCGGCGAGTTGGGGGAAGTTCTTCGATTCCTACAGGACAGTTTTTTCTGCGAAGATTATAAATCACTGGTAGACCAGGTTTTTGATACCCTGGAAGCATTTGGCCTTGAGGGTGCCGTCTGTTTGATCAATAACGATAAGGTAGAGACCTACACCCGCGGCACAAAGCTGGACAGTGAAGAGCAGGCCGCTCTCGATACAATCTCTTTGCATAAACGCATTATGAATGTTGGGGCCAGTACCATTTTTACTGCGGAGCGGGTGTTAATTCTGGTACGCGATATTGCCGATGGTGACCAGGAGACCTTTGGTCGCCTCAAAGATATACTGGCCACAATGATCGTAAGCGTTGATGCCAGAGCCGCCAGTTTGGAGACCAATATTAAACTTCTTAAAAGAGAGAAAAGTTTAGCCGATCTTTTAGAAGTTCTAGAACAGTCTGCTGCTGAAATTCGCCTGCAACAGGCGCAACTGCGGGAAAAAAGCGTTGAACGCTTCTCTCGCATGATTCACGAAATCGAGGATTCTTTCAATAAATTGGGGTTTGGTCTTAGTGAAGAACAGGAGCATGCCCTGATGAAAGTTGTAGCCCACGCCGAAACAGACATTCTGGCCCTGAGTGATAGTGGTTTCAATCTAGAAAAACGTCTGGCCAGATTAGCCAAAAGAGAGGCGATCTAACCAGGATATTTCATGAAATATCCTGTACATTTTGCTTCTCTTTGGTCCGGCTATCATCCTACCACTATACCAACCACGGTGCCGGTCATGCAGGTGGCCAGGGTTCCTGCTAGTAGGGAACGGGGGCCAAGCTCGACTATTTCTGAGCGACGATCCGGGACTATGCCGCTTATCCCAGCAATCATTATTCCCAAACTTCCCAAGTTTGCAAAACCACACATGGCATAGGTCATTATCAACCGGCTTTTATCGCTGAGATCGTCTGCTGGAATATTTACCAGATCCAGATAGGCGATAAATTCATTGAGAATGGTTTTTGTTCCCATAAGGCTACCGGCAACCTGGGCTTCTGACCATGGAATACCCATCAACCACACGATAGGTGCCATAAGCCAGCCGAGGACTCTTTGTAAAGTCAGAGGGGAGCCTTCAATCAGCGGCATCATGGACATTAATTGGTTTAACAGATCAACCAATGCAATCAACACCACCATCATGGCCATGACCTGGATGAGAAGCTGTACTCCTTCCGAGGT
>JADFYX010000444.1 GCA_015232795.1 Magnetococcales bacterium | reverse complement strand
TGTCCCATTCCGCCATGTCACGGGTGGCGTTTTGGGACGTTCTCGCTACGGGTTTCGTTTTTTCACAAGCTCTGAGTATATAGAAATTTACCATATTTTTTTTGCATTCTCCTGTTTTTGTTGTTTGAAATATGCAATTTTAGGTGTATAGTGCTCTCATCGCGTATTTTGAGAGTGGCTTAACGGTGTCCAGGTTTTAATTTTTAAATTTGTTTGTAGGAGGGATAATTAAATGAATTATTTTTGCAACCAACGTACACTGGTGGCCAGCGCTGCGTTTTTAGCATTGAGCTTTGTTGCGGTAGGTCAGGCTCAAGCTGGCTGGTATGGTCCAGCCCATTCACATGAAGTGGTTGATGGTACTCCTGTTGTTGTCTATCAAACACCTGTATTTCACTATGATACTCCAGATTCACACTACCCATATTATGGTTATGTAGCACCATATTATCCTGCTCCTTTCTACTATGCCCCTGTAAAGCCACAAGCAAAAGAGCCGGCTACAGCAGAAAAGAAACCAGAAGTTGAAAAGAAAGCTGAAGTTAAGCAACATATGGTTCCAACCTATCTTACTCCATCATACGTATATTATGGTCCTTATTATACAACCAATGGTGGTCAAACTATCATAGCTGCTCCTCCGGGAGTGATGAACTATGCTGCACCAGTTCCGGTTTTGCTCTGGTAGTAAAGGTTCTTTGATAAGCTAGTTATTTGTAGATCATGAATAGAAAAAAGCCCCTGTTTTTGCAGGGGCTTTTTTTTGTCTGTAGATTGTTTCTCGCTTACTTTCGAATTTGTTGCCATTTTTCATGGCTGGGAAGTCCCATGGATATTAAGGTTGCTGCTGCAATAAAGCTTACTGATGTCCATAAGCAACCGTTTAAGCCGTAGATTTGATATATCAACCCTGACATTACGGTTCCCACCAGCCGACCAGCAGCGTTGGCCATATAATAAAAGCCTACATTTAGGGCTACTGTGTCCTTATCTGAATATAATAAAATCAGATAAGAGTGGACTGAGGAGTTGATGGCAAAGATAGCACCATAGAGGGCTAGGCCCACCACAATGGCAATCGCTGGGTTGAATCCTTGTAGTAGAGCCACGGCAATACCCGCAGGAAAAAGCAGAAGAATAGATGACCATAGACGAGCTGTTTGCCCATCTGGACCTATATGCGATTTTTTGTTCTCAAGCATTTTAGGAGCAATTGCTTGCACTACTCCGTAACCAACGACCCATAAAGCTAGGAATGTACCGATTTTGGTGTGATTCCAACCTAGATGTTCGGCAAAAAATACTGGTAGAGCAACGGTAAACCAGACATCACGGGAGCCAAAAAGAAAAAAACGGGCTGCGGATAGGCGGTTGATTTGAGGAGTTTTAGAAAAAAGCTGTTTAAATTTTACTTTGCTTTTGGTTTTACCCAAATCTTTTGGCAGCAGTAGTCCTGTGAGAAGCATAGCTGCAAATAGTCCAACTGCCAAAGTGATAAGGGCGAGTTGAAATCCCCATATAGCCAGCAAAAAACCACCAAGAAAGAATCCTGCCCCTTTTAGGGAGTTTTTTGAGCCAGTTAGAAGAGCGACCATCTTGAATAGTTTAGAGTCGGAATTTCCACCTTCTGGCACCATGAGCTTAACGCTAGATTTTGCGCTCATTTTATTTAGATCTTTGGCGATACCGGATAGGGCCATAAAAAACATGACATAGGAGATAGATAGCCAGGCAGGATCAACAGCGAGCATGGTTAGGGCGAAAATTTGCAGTACCATACCTGCTAACATGGTGGTGTTAAGGCCCAGACGAGAGCCTATATAGCCACCAACTGCATTGGTGATAATGCCAAACACCTCATAAAATAGAAAGAGAAAGGCGATTTCCAGAGGGGTATAGCCAAGATTGTGAAAATGGAGCACCACCAACATATGGATAGCACCATCTGTGATGGTAAAGGCCCAATATGCTATGGTAACCAATAGATAGTTACGCATTCCGGCTGTTTCTGAGGCTGTGGTCATGATAGCACTCTCTTATTTTTTATAGCTATTCCGTTAATAAATTAAAATAACAAAAAAGCTTTTATTATTATGGGTCAAGGGAGATTATCTCCCTTGTGGGTTTGGGCAAAGCCCAAGGTTTTGTCTTAGCCTTTAAGCCTTTACATTCAAAAGCGAGGGGGTTTGGGGGGCTGCAAGCCCTCCCAAGGTTTTGCCTATAAGCCTTTGCCTATAAGCCTTTGCCTATAAGCCTTTGCCTATAAGCCTTTGCCTATAAGCCTTTGCCTATAAGCCTTTGCCT
>JADFYX010000443.1 GCA_015232795.1 Magnetococcales bacterium | reverse complement strand
GAATATACCTTCACGGGCTACCATACTCCCTTGCACCATCCGCACAAACCCATGTGCCTATGTATATTTGGCTATCGAAGACATTTGCAAATAACATGAGAATTGATACAAATTGTGCGGTTAGCAAAAAGAGCCTGCCCTACAGCCACGACAACCTGTTTCACACCATGCTCGGTATTATGGATATCAAGACAAGCTCCTACAAAAAAAACCTGGATATTTTTAATGGTTGCCGAAAATAAGGCAGTGTGTAACTGCAATAATAATCATCCTAAATATTGATGTTTCTGGACATTTTGCCTGTATATTGGTAGCCTGGAACAATTAAAAAATAATTTCATATAAGCTAAATATATCTCATTAAGCCTACATATCCATAATCATCTCAGACTGGTTGGGTCACTTAGTGGATAATCTGCTTTTCATCTCGAAGGGGAGTCGAGAGTTTATGAAACATTCGTCTGTTCATTATTGCTTTATCCTCTTGCTTGTCCTGTTTTTTACCTTTTTGCAAAACATTGATTACAGTAATGCTGCCGGGGCTAAAACCATTATCGCCTCTGCGGAGGGGTTGGCTGATCCTGAGGCTGATATCTATAAACGTGATAAAGCCATGATGATTGACTATCTGCGCCGTGATGCCAAACGCCAGATAATTGAAAAAGTTGTGGGTACGTTTGTTGATAGCTCTACCATGGTTGAAAGTGGCAAGCTTATATCAGACAAAGTTATGACTAAATCCAAAGGGTTGATAAAGCGGATTGTAAAAGAAAGCCCCCCTTGGTTAGGTGATGATGGTTTCATGCATATACTCATGAAAGCAGAGGTTTATCTTGCCAACATTGAAAGTGTTCTCAACCAAATTTCCAAATCAGAGAGAATCAACCTGATAAAAGAGCATGGAAATCCCACAATTTCAGTGGCAATTATCATCAAAGATGCCCAAAGAGTTGGTCAAGTGCAACCTGAACGCTCAAAAGTAGCTGAGAGTATTTTATATGCCCGCCGTTCAACAATTGCGGAGAATATAGTCAAAGAACGTATGTCCAAATTTGGTTATAGGATCTGGTCAAGTCATCCTTTATCAACCATAAGTGTTCAACAGATAGCCCAAGGAGGTAAAAGTCGAGAAGCCAATAAAAATGAAAATATTGCTGATTTTACTATTATTGGCGAGACAAAATTTAAAACTATCTCTATGAAATTGAGTAGTTCAGGCCTTAAGATAACGAAATATATTCTCACATCTTGGACAGTAAAATGTCTCGATAACAGCACAGGTGAGGAGATCTATTTTAACAATAAAATTCCCCGCAACAAAACCTGGACCGAAGAGGAGTATGCGATAAAAGATATCGGCTCCTTGATTAGCTCTGAATTCAGCCGATCTTTTTTTAAAAATCATCTCATGAAGCCATCTAGAATTTTACAACTGCAAATATCTGGCTTGCCAAGTTATGATGTGGGAGTTCTCTTTAAAAAGGAGATGTTAGGGCTGCGTTCGGTGCTCAACATCAACTTTAAAAATTTTAAAGAGAATGGTGTCTCTCTTTATGAAGTGGAGTTCTCAGGCTCCCAAGAAAATGCCGTATCTCTCATCAACAATACTGTAATCAAGCCCATAAACCGTAAACTTGGGGAGGGGGCATTTAAGTTAAGTTCATTCTCGGGTAACAGTGTGAAAATCAAGTTTCACTCTAATAAAAATTTAGAAAAACTTAAGGCTAAATTTAAAAGAATGCCACCTTCATCCCTAGCCTTTGCCTCTCCAGCACGTCTGTTTGAGGTAGTAAAAAGCAAAGAGGCTAGGAAAAAAGTGGCTAAGATTAATCCTGAAGGTTTAAAAAAGATGGACGGTAAAACCTCAAAGTCCCAACCAAGTTCAATTGATGCAGTGCAGGACTTCTAGCGGCTGTAAACATTTGCTTACAGCTGCCAAAATCTATATTTAAAAATTTTCTATGCTGCTACTACCAACTGAAGGAGGGATAATTACGGTTATTCTGTAATGTCCCACCTCTTCAATACTGGTTTGCGGATAATGCTTTTTTAAAACATTGATGAGGTCGGTTTCACGGGGTCCGGTAAAGGCACTCTTTACCAGTAGACGGGTGGAATCTTTAGACCAATTTAAGGTATCAACACCCTCTACACCAACTACATCTGTAAGATGTTTCTTGAGATTATCTACCTCAACAAAATCCAACTCAAGTATGGTCATCTCTACATCTCTTGTATCTTGAGCCAACAGGGTTGGCAGGTCCCATACCCACTCTTGAGCGATAAACCCCACCGCTGTTGCGATT
>JADFYX010000442.1 GCA_015232795.1 Magnetococcales bacterium | reverse complement strand
CAGAAAAAAGTTATGCCCATCTTTAACCCCCTGCCCAATTTCCTCCCGGTGTTTTTCTATATCAAGGTCTGTTGCTGTTACCAAACTCACCAAACGGGTTATCCTAGATTCGGCAGTTGGCGGTTTGTGCATGGCGTAAAATATTGGATTATCAGGTGTATCAGAGGAATTCGCAGCCACTTTGTTGGTGACAAAACTTTCCCCTGACATATCAGGGGAATCAATAGCTTGCGTCAGGTGCGTAGGGACAACTGCAGAATCTAGGGCTATATGTTCCACACCCTTTGAAGTTGTATCCAGTGAGTTTGCAGCCTCTTCAACTACGGGTATATTTCTTTCTTTTTTTACTTCAACGTTCCCTTGAACATTACTGTTTTTAATCTCTTTTATAAGAATAACAAGCAAAAACAGTGTAGCTGTAAACGCTACAATGGTTAAAATCAGAAAATTTTCATACTCTTTATTGGCATTTTTATGAAGACGATCTGCCCTTGTAATAAGCCCTTTAGAAAGGTGGTCTTCTACCTCCTTTAAAAGTTTTAACCAAGATGAGGAAGTTGTATACCAAATGTTTGGGTCTACACCAAAACCTCCTCTCTCTCCTTTATTAAAAGCAATATTGCGCATTTCATCTAGTTCATCAACAATCGGCCCTTTGAGTTGCTTTTGGGCAAAAGCACGATCTTCAGGAGCTGCATAGGAAAAAAATTTATTATTATGGATTTTTTGGTCTGTAACCAATAGGTTAAACTTAGACAACATACCCACACCAAACCTATCACGGGCAAATGTATTGGTCATAACCGCCCGCTCCAGAGCTGCCAGCTCTTTGATCTGAATATAGTTGCTATATGCTGTCATAAGGCTGCTCATGGCAAAATTTTGAACCAACAGAGGAATTCTGTCTACACTCTCTATAAACAGTTTGTTCATACTCGAGTAGTAACTTATAACCTTACCAGTGGCTATTGATTGCTGATCAACCTGTCGGCGATAATCACCAACAACCCTCAGTTCTCCCATAGCATTATCTAGAATTGCTGCGAGTTCTGCATCATAGTCAGCAATGTTAAAGCTTTTAAGAAAAAGATGTAACTCTTGGGCGCGAGGATCGGTATTTTTTGCCCGTTGTTGGGGTAGTTCACTTGCAAAATTTCTTCCACTGCTACCCAAAAAACCGGCTGTCATGCCACGCTCTTCTTGAGTTTCATGCAATAATAGACTTATTCGTACTCCAAGTTCATTGAGGGTAGTAATTTGACTTGTTTTGGCAGATAACTCACGACGATCTAAAAGATTCATGGAGCAAAACCATAGCAAGCCAATTATTGGTATTAGCAGTAAAATGGAGATTTTTGCTTTCAGGCTAAAATCGTTCAAAAACTGCATTGTTGCTCTCCATCATAAATACGTTGCCGCTAATTAAGCACATATTCAAATAACTTGCATTAACCGTTAGAACAGTGGCACAATCTTAATGCTTAGATTAGAAAGTTGTAAACTTGCACCTAATTGCAACTACCCAATTTAGGTTAAAAAATGGTCAATAGCTAGTTTGAATAATTCCTAACAGCAATTGCTTTTTTACGTGGGTATATTTTGGTTTTTTTGCACTATCTACATTTTTGACATTCAGCTATGTTGGCTACGATGCTCAGACAATGCACTCAGATTTTTTTCTGTGCTTACACAGTTGTTCTTCTGTTTTTTATGTTGCTCCCATCCACTGGATTGGCTGCAAAATTTCATAAAAACAACGGCGAAACCATTGCTCCAATAATTGAGCCAGTACATTCTATACAGATATCATCCCATACAAAACTCAACTTTGCCAAACAAGAGGCTGCTATTCTTAGTAAACTTGGATTTAAAGTTGAAATATTGGGTATTTACGATAAGAAAAATAAATTTTGGTATGTTGTCTTTTCAGGGCCATATTCGAGTCGCCAAGCTGCCACTACCCATGCAGCAGTAATTTCTAGAGCTATTCACAAAAAGGTTTTTGTTCAGACTCTTAGCAATACATCATACCAAAGCTTCAAAAGCCGAGTACATGCAGGCTTTCTCTCAAAAAAGTTATCTGCTAAAAAAACTACCTTTAAAAAAAAATCCCAACGTTTGCTTGGCAAAAGCAAACCTAATACTAGCAACAGACCCTTGCTAAAACAGTACGTTATACCAGAACAGACGACATCTTTGAAACCACGGTTAAAAAAAAATGTAATACCAGAACCAGCGACAACTTTAAAGCCCCTGTTAAAGCAAACTTTAAAACCAGAGCAAACCACAACATTTAAACCACTGGATAAA
>JADFYX010000441.1 GCA_015232795.1 Magnetococcales bacterium | reverse complement strand
GTTTTTTCTGATCATAACAAATGCACCCAGTTTTTGTCTCTGGAAAAGAGTTAGTTGATTCGTCTTGAATGTTTTATCGATGTCTATCTCGCTGGCCTTGTTGATTACAACAGTTTTTAAAATATGTTTTGCCATTCCATGGAGAGTAGGGAGATCTTTACCTTTTAAATCTCGATTGTTATCCCCTTCTGCAATAGGTACAGGTCCCATGAATATGCCGGAACAGTAGCTTATGGAGTTTTTTGGATTATTGGCAATAGTAGAGCTGGTATCGTAGCAAAAATGAAAAGGAATACTATGACCATTGAGCATATTTAACATGAGAACGGCAGGGGCAAGTATACTGGCTTTAATTTTTGTTTTGATGCAATATTTGGCTAGCCCGTTTGGGTCCCAGCTAATAATATGATCAACAACTCCCTTGTCCAGTTGCCGAATATTTTCTGCTGTTTTATCGTCAACCGGGAAAGGAACATAGTCGTGGTCAGGTCCATAGTGGGTTAAATCTCCAGAGATAACAAGAAGGTCATTACCACCTAAAAAGGGTTTTATAGCCTCTGCTGCATCTATAAAATCTTGTTTACCCATACCGCTCGTCAAGATTGGTACTAACTTCCAACTATCTCCAAGAGTCTGCTGTAAAAAGGGTAGAAGAATTTCAATGCCACGCTCCCTTAGGTGGGGGACACCGCTATTTTGAAATTGAGAGTACTTTTTAAGCTCTTCCAACACAGCATGATCTACATCAATTTCGCCTAGAGGAGTTTGAAATTTATCTACTGCTGGCAGGCAAAGGCCGTGAAATTGATTTTGGGTGGCAGGAGCTATCACAACTACCCGGTTGTAGGCATAACCCTTAATGTGGCGGAAGGCTTCAGCCATTATTTTACCGCTATAATCATAACCAGCATGAGGAACCAGTAGAGCTTGCACAGGCATAGGAATTCTATCTGGTTTAACGGCTGCAAGCAAAAGATCAACTTTTTCTTCTAGCTCTATGGGGTCTTCAGGATACCATACACCTGCAAGTGTGGCGGGACGAATCGTAGGGTTCTTGTGGATATTTTCATCGGACATAACAAAATCTCGCTGTTTATTGGGGAGCAAATCACGCAAATGATATAGTTACTATTTTCTTTTTGTAAACGGATTTTTGATAAAGGGGGCGTTTCGCCAAAATATCAATAGCCAGTGTTAATTTAGAAACTGTATTTCCTAAGCTTTATGATGTTACTGATAACTTGCCAATATCACAAGCCATCTGTAACATCTTAATCAGAAATGGCATTTAAAAATCCTAGATTCGGCAGTTGTCGCCACACACCGCCAACTGCCGAATCTAGGATAATACCCACAATTAATTATTTGGTTTATTGATAGTTTAATGGACTCCAATAAAAAATCTACGCCTATCAAAGATAAACTGACAACGCATTCATTGGACTCTGTTTATTCTAAAGCTGTATATCATTTTAATACCCAGCACTACTTAGAGGCGCAAACGCTCTGCACAACAATTATCCAAGCTGTACCAAAACACATAGATGCCATAAACCTACTTGGCATTATCGCCCAAAAACTTGACCGTCATGATCTGGCAGTTGAGCAGTTTCAACGTGCTATAAATATTGATAATAGTGGATGGTTGCTACATTACAACCTCGGTATTTCATTAAACTCACTAGGAAGAGTGGAAGAGGCACTCCAGGTTTTGATAATAGCTCTGCAAAAAAATCCTGGAGAAGAACGAATTGTCTCTCTTACGCACAGTATCATTGAGACAGCCATTTTGCATAGAGAGTTTGCCAATTTGCAAGACAAAGTTGATCAATTTTTTCAGCATGGCTTGTCTATGCATCAAGGGGGACATTTAGAAGAAGCTTTACGTTGGTATGAAAGGGTCACAGAAATTCAAGCAAATAACCCTGATGCTTTATGCAATGCAGGTGTTATCCTGCAAACTCAAGGTAAATTGAATGCAGCGATAGCCAAATACCAACAGGCAATCACTGTTAAACCCGACAATGTTGATGCATATAGTAATCTTGCAACTGCTCTGCAAGAGCAGGGTAGAGTTGATCAGGCATTGATAAGTTGCCAAAAGGCAGTTGCATTAAAGCCAGATTTTGCATCAGCTCATAATAATCTTGCCAATGTCTTGCACGAGCAAGGTCAGTATGCAGAATCTATCACCCACTACCAGACAGCCGTATCTATTGATCCTGGTTTTGCAGATGCTTACCACAATCTAAGCCTCAATCAATTGTTGACTGAGGATTTTGTAAATGGTTGGGAAAATTATAATTGGCGA
>JADFYX010000440.1 GCA_015232795.1 Magnetococcales bacterium | reverse complement strand
CAACATTTACCGCTTTTTTTACTATCTCCACCTGTACCTTGCCGCGGGCAGTAAACTTCAGGGCATTACCCACAAGGTTGATTAAAATCTGCTCTAGACGCAGAGAGTCTCCTCTTAACAAATATGGACATTCATCCCAGGGTTTAACAATAAAATCAACCCCCACCTCAGCAGCTTTATAACGGAATAGATTATTTAAATTTTCAAATATATCGCCAATGTGAAAATTAACCGGTTCCAACTCTAGCCTGCCTGCATCTATTTTAGAAAAATCTAGTATATCGTTGATAATACGCAAAAGAGAGTTGGAGGCTTTGTTGATATTGTTGAGATAAATCCGTACCTTTTCGTCCACTTCACAACCCAGGGCAAGGTCAGTAAGGCCGATTACTGCATTCATGGGGGTGCGTATTTCGTGGCTCATATTGGCTAAAAATTCACTTTTTGCCTGGTTAGCCAGCTCTGTAGCTGCCCTCTCCCTCTCCACCCGACTTCTCTCTATTATTCCGGCCAGAGTGGCTGCAAAGGTGGTTAAAAAAGTTTTCTCCTCCGGGCTTTGTTCATGGGAAACCTTAAGAGAAAACTTAACCACGCCCAGCAGTTTATCCTCGGCAACAATCGGTACAACATAGTGCCCATGGCTCTCTTTGGCACAGTGTACATTCTGTTTTTTATCTACATGATCAAAAAATAGAACTTTTCTCTCATACGCCGACTGCCCACAAAGGCAGTCGCCAATTTCCACCTCAGCGCACTTATCAATGCTACTGTTTTCAAACCCCTGCTGGGCGATAAGTTGCAAGTTGGCTTGCCCCTCTACAGCAAGAAAGATCGCGCCATTTTTTTTCTTCGGCAACCAAGAGACAGAGAGGAGTAGGTTCAGGGCCATCTCCATGGTTTTATTTAGCTCTATACTTTTTAAAGAGAGATGCAACAGGTCGGTTATGGTACTCCGGGACTCTAGAAAACGCTGGCTGTTTGCCAGGGCATTTTTACGCTCGCTCATCAACAGTTGATTGCTATCTTCCAGGTTATAATCAAGCATGCGGTAGAGTTCTGCACTCTCTAAAGCATAGGCGGTATTTCTAAAGATAATAGAGAGCAAATTCATGTTGGTGCTGGTTAGAGTCGCAACTTTTTTAGCCAAAATGCCAATAAACATACCCCGCACCCGATGACGGGTAGATAACAGATGCATAACCACAGATTGCCCCTGCCATTTATTAGCCACCACCACCGTCCGGTTTTGGTTTAAAGCCCAGGCAAATTCACTGCTTAAAATAAGTTCCAAAAGCAGTGCATCCATGGAGGCGGTTTGGGATTTTGGATCGCACAAAGCCAGCTTGAAGGTAGAATCTTCCTCATCAACAATGGTAAAAGCCGAGGCGGTAAAGTTAACAAAAAGCCGCCCTATAAATTTATTGGCCTCTTGTAAAACTATTACAGGATCACGAGTATAGCTTGTCTTACCGTGTAGTTGTACCATATCTGCTGCAAGATCCAAGGCAAACTGATGCTGACGGTTGACACCCTCCAGAAAATCAATGCGCTCCTGAAGTTTTTTATTAGCCATCTCTATTTCTCAAAAAATAGTTTAATGGCATCGGCAAACTGGGCTTTACCATAGTCCATCAGGTTGGGAATAGCACTTTGGGGTAGGTTGATTTTTTTCCAGGCAGCAGCATCAACCTGGGGCAGTCTGCTTTCAAGGCCAGCATCACCCAAAAGAGAGATAGCCAAAATCTCCGCTACATGCAAAATCGCCGTCTCTAAATAAAACTCGTGAGAACGCTGGGGTACATGGTGGTTGCTTATGGGAATATAAATATCAGGAGGAAGTTTCCACTTTTCCATCAACTTACCCCCCAAATCAGCATGGCTAAAACCCAGCTCTTTTATTTCAGCATCGTGGATTAATACCTTACCAGCTTTACCATCTTTTAAAAATTGGGTAGCAAGATCCGGCAGTTGTACAAACAGAATGATATGACCAATATCGTGTAACAAACCGCACAGATAATAGCGTTCTATGTTGGTTGTACGAATGGCAGTGGCAATGGCACGGGACATAACGCCACAAGCGATACTGTGGTACCAAAAAGATTTAATATCTATCAAATCCTTGGGTACATTGGCAAAAAGATCAATGACATAGGTAGCATAAACCAAATCTTTTAGCTGCTTGGTGCCAACGACGGTCAAAGCCCTGGTTATGGTATCTACCGAAAAAGGAAAATTATAAAAAGAGCTATTGGCAATCTTCATCAACCGTGCCGACAACCCTGGATCTTCATTAATTATACCCCCAATTCTATCCT
>JADFYX010000043.1 GCA_015232795.1 Magnetococcales bacterium | reverse complement strand
GACCTGAGCCTACACCTGGACCTGAGCCTACACCTGGACCTGAGCCTACACCTGGACCTGAGCCTACACCTGGACCTGAGCCTACACCTGGACCTGAGCCTACACCTGGACCTGAGCCTACACCTGGACCTGAGCCTACACCTGGACCTATACCTGGACCTTTACCTATATTTGGCTCGGGAAATCCAATTGGTTCCGTTAACCCTATCAATCCAATTGATATTGGTGGTCCAATTGATAATGGCGGCCCTGTTGACCCTATTACAGTTGCCCCTATTACAGTTGACCCTATTATAATTGCCCCTATTACAGTTGACCCTATTATAATTGACCCTATTATTGAAGTTATTACGACTACAACAGAAGATACAACAGCTTCTACACCAAACATATTTGTAGGCACGGCCACAGGAAGTGCATACAGTCCAATTCCTGTAAATATTTTTGTTAACCCGACTGATACGGATGGCTCCGAACTTCTTGAAATATCTTTATCTGGTGTTCCTGATGGAGCTACCCTTTCTGCTGGTAATAATATTGGTAACGGTACATGGATATTATCTGCAAATGAGTTGACCGGGTTGACAATTACTCTATCTGAATCTGGCAGCATTTCTCTTATAGTAACTGCAACCACAACTGAAACTTCAAACAATACCCAGGCTACAGCTACTGCAACCTTTAACGTTGAAGCTGACCCTGCTGCCCAAGCACCAACTTTGAGTGTTGGGGATATCACAGGTGAGGAAAATGCAACTATTCCTCTGGATATCACTTCTGCTTTAACAGGTACGGATGATTCTGTATCACTTTCAATAACAATATCAGGAGTACCATCTGACGTTTATCTATCTGCTGGTACAAGTGATGGCTACGGTAACTGGACATTAACCAGTGCTGATCTAACTGGCTTGACAATTACACTATCCAACCAAGGCAGCTTTTCCCTTTCTATTGTTGCAACAGCTACAGAGTCCAGTAACAGCTCCACCTCTACCATAACTGATACAATAAATATAATAACTACCGAATTTATAAATACAGCCCCAGAACTGATCCCAAACAACCAGCTAGCCATCGAAGGATTGTTTAGTGATGTCTGGCTAGATGGCGGTAACTCTTCCCATTCTGAATCTGGTTTTGCCTCTGGATCAATTAATGGCTCAGGTTATAGCTGGAACGAGCACTTCACCTCTTCTGGTACACTAGTTACTGGCACTGACTCAATTTCTTTTCAAAGTAACGGTCGAATAACCGTGTCGGACGGAACCTCTACTGGTTCTGGTATTATCAGCAATGATGGTCAGATAGGTGTTATCTCTTGGCAAGACAGTTCTCAAACTGATGTAAGTGCTGGGATGGGGATAATTATTAAAGAGTCCACTGGCCTTACAGAAGCAATCTTGTCTGGAACATTTTATTTTGCAGATATTGCTCTAGCAACCGACACAAATACAAACGGATGGGCTTCTTTTGGTACCGTTACATTTAGTGGTGCTGGTACGGGTTCTTATGCAACCTCTTCTGCAAGTGACGGCTCCAGCAATAGTGAAAGTTTCACCTATACTGTTTCTGACGTTGGACGCTTGGAAATTACCGATGCTGATGGTGATATCCATTATGGAATGGTCAGTGGTGACGGGGAGTTTCTTACTGCTGCAACAGCATCTGCCACCCTCAACCCCAGCATCTTTGTTGCAGGTAAACAAAGTTCAAGTTTAGACTCATCGCAATTTTCAGGCAGTTATATTTTATCTGGTATTGATGCACCCACAACTACGGATAGTTCTTATGTAAGTTCCTTCAATATATTGGTAAAACCTGATGGTAATGGAACTGCTTCAGGTGCTGAGATGAGTTCTAACTTTACTTTTGTGGAAACTGAGGAGACCGTTACATATACGGTTGCTACTGATGGTTTAATGACTATTTCTGGCACCGACAATAATGGCACATGGACCAATCAGGGGTTTATTTTAGGTGATGGTAGTTTATGGGTGATTGTTGATACTGATACTGGCAGCAATGAAGTAAATTTAGGCATAGGCATACTAGAAAACGACTCATACAGCCTAACCGAAGATGTTACTTCAGCTAACAACAGTGGCATACTGGTCTCGACTCTTCTAAGTGATAGTCAAGCCTCTGATGCCGATAGTGATTCTCTGGGTATTGCGGTAACAAATATCGACAATATAAATGGTGTTTGGCAATATTCCATAGATAGTGGAATAACCTGGACCGCATTTGGAGCTATTTCATCTAGCTTCGCCACTTTATTAACTGAAGATGCTAATAACTTGATCCGTTTTGTACCAAATACTGACTATACAGGTAGTACTACCTTAACTTTCCATGCTTGGGATGGTTCAGACGGCAACACCAGTGGTACAACAGGTATTAATATTGGCATCCCTGGTGGCAGCAGTGCATTTAGCTACAACAGTGCTAAGACAGTTGTAACCATAAACCCAGATCCTGCTAATAGTTACGGTATCTTTTTCGAAAATCTATCCGGCACAACCAGTGCGGACACCCTCACAGCCCCAACTGATTCATACCGTTATGAGATATACGGAAATGACGGTGCAGATACCCTTATTGGCGGACCTAACGACGATATTCTGGATGGTGGAAATGGAGTTGATTCATTAACAGGCGGTGCTGGTGCAGACTCTTTTAGAAATTATAACTATCACCATGAAATAGATACAATTACTGACTTTACCCCTGGAGAAGATACTCTATGGCTCGGACATAATGTTGGTAGCTTCACTTGGAATGCTTCTGGCAATAATCTTGTTCAGGTATGGGATTTTTATAATGCAGTGGAGTTAGCAACAGGCAATAGAACTGTTTGGAACTCTCTTGGTGGTTATAATTTTACAGAGACCAGTACTATACCTACAAGTACAGATTGGGATGTGGCAAATGATGATATCGCATATACATATATGTATGATAATGTGTATTATACCCATGCTGGTGGTAGTATAATATCTGCGGTTGATGCAACGTCTACAGCAGCCTTAAATGGTGGTGCAGGTATTTTAAATGGCACCACTGAGAGTGACCTTGTAATTCTTGGTGGCACTACTTCTGGTGTAACTATAAATGCAGATTCTGGCACTGACCGTATTTTAGATCTCTCTACCGGAGGCAATATTATATATGGTGGAGGTGGCTATGATGAAATTTATGGCGGTGCTGGTGACGACATCATATATGGCGGAGTAAAATCTGATATTTTATCTGGTGGTGCTGGTGGGGACAGTCTGTATGGTGGTGCTGGATCAGATATCTTTGTTTTTGTCGATCCGGCTGACGGCTTGTTAATTACCTCTACCAATGGAGCAACTGTAGCTGGCAATATTGATGTAATAGAGGATTTTTCAACTACTGATTATGATAGTTTCGGGCTGTTTTCAAGCAATTTTAATGATTTTTTTCTTTCCAGCAGCTACTGGTATGTAAGTACAGATTATATAGCTGACGGCCTCACAATAGAGGAGGCCATAACTCATGTTAGTGACTCTGTTGAAGATCGAGTAGCTCTCGTAGACTCATCGGCAATTTCAGCTTCAGACCCATATCTTGCGTATATCACTGCTACCAACGGAACCTACTTGATTTATGACGATACCCACAGCACTGACGGTGTTATCGTACTTGCAAAATTGACCACAGATGGCTCGACCCCCGTTTCGTTGACTGATGCCTATAATAGTAGTGTCAATAATATGTATGATCAATATTATTATGCCTTTAAAGGTGATGATACATACACTGGTGATAGTTACGATACACAGTATATTTATAATATTGATGCTCTCTCCATTGGCAGTGGAACCAACAGTGACACACTAAGCGACAGTGGTGGTTATGATTATCTAATTTTTAATCAGTTAGCAGATGTAGCAATAAAAATTATTGGCACTGGCACATCCACCGTCACAGTAGATATTGAAGCCGATACGAACATGGCAGCTTCTCTCACTTCAACTGAACTAGCTTTTTCTGCTGGTAATATTTCCAACACCATAAGCTTATCAACTAGTATAGAATACATAATGTTCAACCAGGACTATTACGACTATACTTCAGATGTATACTACTATGAACCTTGGGAGATAGACCTGTTTTCTGATATTTCTGGTGGCATTTCCAGTCTTCCATCAGGTTATAACGCTTATATAGTGATGGGTGATGATTTTGATAGCAACACTCACGTTACCACAGCAGTTGACGATTCAATTGATATAAGTGGCTTTACCGATACCTATGTGTCTGCACTATATGGTGGTCAGGGCAATGACACTCTTACTGGTGGCAGTGGTATGGATAAGTTGTTCGGTGGAATTGGTGACGATACCCTTGATGGTGGTACAGGTAATGATATTTTAGTTGGCGGTCTTGGTAAAGACACCATCACAGGTGGAGATGGCAACGATACATTTGTTTTTGTCAGCCCAGACTTTGCTGCTGACACAACTTCTGCAACCAGTTTAGCAGCAACACTAGACCTTATAACAGATTATGACTATTTATCAGATTATATCAATCTTGATACCGGTTTTTGGGATCTGTTTTCAGACGTTAGTAGTGTTTATACGATTAACACCGACAGCTTTATCGAACTATCTGCATCGGGAACATCTCTCCACGATTCTCTGACCAATTCCACATCATTAGAATCAACAGGAATGAATGCAAACGGTTATATTACTTTCTTGATCTACGATGATACAGACGACAATGTTGATGATGGAACCTATCTGCTTTATGATATGGACAATACACAGAATAGTAATTCAGTAGCATTGAGTAAGCTAACTGATTCTAGCAACAATGACCTTGTATCAGGCGATATTGACATAAGTGATATTTATGGACCTTATTTTTAAACAAAGTAAATTTTATGATTTGTTACTTCTAAACAAGGTTCTCCACACCCAAGGCAGATTATTTAACCAGTTTCTTCTGGCCCGCACCTCTTGTTGTTTAATGAGCAACTCCTGAAACAGGGCATAATATTGGCTGCACATATTTTCTGCTGCATGGGGAAAAGCGGGCATTTTTTTCTGCCATTTTTGCCAATCTTGGACCATCTCTTCTAGTTTGGCCTCAAAGGTCTCCATGGTGAACTCCAGGCCAAATCCCTGGCAATATTCCGGCATGGAACCGCTTTTTAAGTAGAGAATAGGCAGACCACAAAATCCTGCCTCAAGATTATGATGACCTCCCGATTCATGCATAGCCCCGGTCACATAGGCATCATGACCGGATAGGGCAATTGCCAGGGGCTTACCGGAGAGAGGTTCTAAATATTTGCTGTTTTTAAATGCAAAACCATCTGGTAGGCGACCGATATAGGTAAATTCAACTCTGTCGCTCCACACAGGATCAGCCAGCATGTTATCAAGCTGCTGATAGACGGCAAAACCCTTGTTCCAGTGGTTGCTCCAATGGTGGGTTACCAATTTTAGTTTTTTGGATTTTGCACCCTTTTTTGGAATAGGCTTCCACAGTTTGTTATCACTACCGTTTAATATTGTACTAGAAGGTCGTGATAATGCGAAACCTGATGCAATATAACGCTCCCTAACCCAATTACTGACAAAAACTGTATGGTCGGCAACCCTATTGGCATCTATACGAAATTTATTAAACTCTTTTTTTTCATCATCACGGGCTTCACTGGTGTTGTTAATACGATGCACCACCAATGCCTTGCGATTTTTCATGGCAAGATAGCGTAATATCTCTTTATGACCATAGGCAGAAATACGCAAGCGGGAGTTTGGCTCTGCCAGTAAAATTATATCAATGTCAGGGTCGTCAAGGTCATAACAGACTTCAACCCCACGGGCTTGCAGATAGTTGCTCAAAGCCTTGCCAAACTGGTTTCCACCGCCCCAAGCACCGGGCTGTAGATTCATGCCAATACTTACTTTCATATTAATTTTTCAGCCTGAAATTACGCAGATATTATTCTTCTTAGCATATGGAGAGCTGTTTGGCTGGCTTGCAGGCGTATTCTATCACGGTTGCCTTTGTAAAAACCTTTATGCTCCAAAACATTGCCATCACTAGAGACCACAGCAAGATAAACCGTGCCTACAGGCTTGTCATCACTACCTCCACCAGGACCAGCTATACCTGTAGCAGATACTGCCAAGCTTGATCCAGCAGCTTTCAAAGCTCCCCTGGCCATGCCGATAGCAATCTCCCGGCTTACTTCCCCAAATTTATCTATTAACACCTCTGCAACACCCAGGCTTGCCATCTTTGCTTGTCTGGAGTATGTCACATAAGCAGAGAGGAGATAATCACTACTGCCAGGAGTAGAAGCCAGTCTTGCAGAGATTAAACCTGCGGTACATGACTCTGCGGTTGCAACTGTGGCACTGTTTTTACGCAATAAATCGCCAAGCCCCTCCTCCAATGATTGGGATTCCATGGCATAAAGGCGGTTTTGCAGACGGCCTTTCAGACGATTTTTAAACTCATCACCCATAAATTTGGGCATTAATATAGCCACATCCCCCGTAGGAAGATATTTTAAATGACACTGGGCAAGCTCTTCTTCTTCCATAAACATAGCCATATCAACAGTGTGGCCTACACCTTCAACCAGCCAACATTCATGAAAACGAATGCGCCGTGAACTGCGTTCCTCTGTTAAAAAAGCGAGCATAACTTGACTAAAAGATCTGTTAAGATCCCAAACAGAGTTTTCAAAATAGGCAAAAATACGCCCATGGCGTTTAATGGCAAAACCTGCTACCACATCTTTACTGTCATAAAGCGGTCTGGCACCCACTACCCGTAAACGGTCCGAGCCTTCAGAATCTAGCCCCAAAGAGAGGCCTAAACTTGAGAGCAAAGATCGACGCAAGCGACCACCGTCGGCAATACTGCTACTTGATTGCCCTTGCACCAGTATTAAACGCACCTCTTTATCAACTTTATCAAGGTCAAACCGCTCCCCCGGTGTTAACTCCAAAACATCAATTTGCCCAAAACCCAGAGTGTTGAGAAGTAGGTCCAAGTATGGACGACCCGAAGCGGGGGTTAAAGATTCCGTATCATTCCAGCGTTGTATGACCAAAAGAGATTTCATTAACTACCTCATCAACCAGGAAAAAAGATTTAGAAATAGAAAGGCATAAATACCAGCAGCTATATCATCAGCCATAATGCCAAGCCCCCCTTTCAAGTTTTTATCCAGCCAGCCAACAGGCCAGGGTTTCCAAATATCAAACAGTCGAAAGAGAACAAAACCAACACCAAACCATAACCAGCCAGATGGTGCTGCAATCAAGGTTAATAATATGCCTGCGGCTTCATCTACCACAACTTGTGAAGGATCTTCTTGCCCTATTACCTTTACCGCAACGTTAGCTGCCCAAACACCAACAACTGTTACTAGCACCGTTACCAAAATATGGACCGACAGCCCCAACTCCATAACCAGATAACACAGAGGTAATGTAGCCAATGTACCAAATGTACCAGGTGCTTTGGGTAGCTTGCCAATGTAACCCAGGGTAGCAATGAACATTGCCAGCTTTTCTCTACTACCTGTTATAGACACTAATGTCCCCCAAGATATGCTTTTCGCACCTGAGGATTATGCAAAAGATCTTGCCCACTGCCAGCCAACTCTATTTTGCCCCCAACAAGAACATAACCCCGGTCTGCCAACTGTAAAGCCTTATTGGCGTTTTGTTCCACCAAAAAAATAGTAGTTCCCATTTTGGAGATATCTTTTAATATTTTAAATATTTGCTGAATTATCTGCGGAGCCAGCCCCAAACTAGGCTCATCCAACAGTAGCAATCGGGGGCGACTCATTAAAGCCCGGCCTATTGCCAGCATCTGCTGCTCACCCCCAGATAGTGTTCCTGCCCTCTGGAAACGCCGTTCTCCCAAAATGGGAAACATATCCATTATTCGCTCTTTTTCTTCTGTTTCACTTATTGCATTTGTGGGAACCCAACCCATAATTAAATTTTCTTCGACAGTCATGGCAGAAAAAATCCGCCGTCCCTCAGGAACCAAAGCGATACCCATCTGAGCTATATGGTGTGTGGGAGTACGGCTTATATCAATGCCTTCAAACAATACCAGCCCACAATCGGGTTGGGGTGTGCCGAAAATTGCCATTAGCAGAGTTGATTTTCCCGCTCCATTAGCTCCAATCAAGGTAACTATCTCTCCCTTATCAATGTAGAGAGATACCCCATTTATGGCTCGCACAGGACCATAAGATACGTTGATAGACTCAATTTTTAGAATAGGAGGTAGAGCCATTTAGACAACCTCCTCATCATCTACAAGTCCTAAATAGGCTCGCAATACCTCCTCATCATTTTGCACCTCTGCGGGGGTGCCTGCTGCAATCACCTCTCCATGGTCCAAAACCACAACATGATCTGATATATCCATAACCAACCCCATATCATGTTCAATTAGCAAAACCGTGATGTTATATTCATCCCTAAGCTGGCGAATATGGCTGTTAAGTTGTTGGGTCTCTTGTGGATTCAACCCTGCTGCTGGCTCATCCAGACATATTAACTTTGGCTCAGTACAAAGAGCACGGGCTATTTCCAGCAGTCGTTGGTCCCCATAGGGTAGCTCTCCTGCCAACCTGTTTGCAGAATCTAATATTCCAAAAAATTCAAGCCATTCAGCCCCTTTGGCTACAGCTTGGGATTCGACATTTATAAATGCACTGCTTTTTATCACCCCGGCAAATAAATTATGGTTTAACCTCTGGCGTTGGGCAACCAAAAGGTTCTCCATAACTGTCATCTCTTTAAAAAGGCGAACATTTTGAAATGTTCTAACCACACCAGCCCTTGTGACCCGGTGTGCACCACCAAACATTTTATAGTAGAGGCGATGCGCAAAGCTTACGGGATTGATAAAATCACCAAGTTGAAATTTCTCTCCCAAAATTGCCAACAGATCAGTGGGTTCATCATCTTCCTGGGCAAGAGATAACTCACCAGAGCTAGCCTTATAAAATCCTGTGATACAGTTAAAAGCAGTGGTTTTGCCAGCACCGTTAGGACCAATAAGGGCTGTGATACTCCCCGCCTCTACCCCAAAACTAACTTTGTTTAGAGCTATAACACCACCAAATTTCATGGTTAAATTTTTAACTGTGAGCAACATCTAATTACCAACCACAAACTTAGATTCGGCTGTTGGCGGTGTCTGTATAACGACAACTGCCGAATCTAGGTTAAACATAGGTCGTTTGGGGCGCACCAAACCTCTTGGTCGCCAGATCATCATTAAAACCATAGCCAAACCAAAAATTAACATTCGGTACTGAGAGAAATCCCTTAGTAGCTCTGGTAATACAGTTAAAATAAGAGCAGCAACAATCACCCCAAAGGTAGAACCCAGACCTCCTAAAACAACTATAGCCAAAATCAGGGCCGATTCAAAAAATGTGAATGAAGTAGGATTTACAAACCCCTGTGAAGCTGCAAAAAACACCCCACCCAAACCACCAACCATCGCTCCCATGGCAAATGCCGACAGTTTGGTGGTTACATGATTTATACCCAACGAACGGCAAGCTATTTCATCCTCACGCAACGCTTCCCACGCGCGTCCCAGAGGCATATTGCGAAGACGAACCACAAAAAAGGTAATGCCAATCACCAGCAACAAAAGCACACAATAGAGAAAAATAGTACGAAAACTACTGGAGTAGGCAATATCAAAAAATTGGTGAAACGGCTCGCCACCCTGTTTAGCTTTCCGGGTAAATTCCAGTCCCAACAGAGTTGCTGGAGGCACAAAAACTCCACTGGGACCACCTGTAAAAGAGACCCAGTTATTTAAAACCAACCGTATTATCTCTCCAAATCCCAAGGTGACAATAGCCAGATAGTCCCCATGCATACGCAACACCGGAAAACCCAACACCACGCCAAAACAGGCAGCTAAAAATGCCCCAAAAGGGATGGCAGACCAAAATCCCAAACCTAAATATTGATACCCCAAAGCATAACCGTAAGCACCCACCGCATAAAAAGCGACAAAGCCCAGATCTAGAAGTCCAGCCAAGCCCACAACAATATTAAGCCCCATTGCCAAAAGAACATATATAAGGGCCAAAACAGCCACAGACAGCCAATATTTACTCAATACAAACGGCAGGGCAAAAGCTACAGCCAGCCCCCCAAACAGTAATAAATAGTTTTGGCTCTCGCCTCTTGATACGGTAACACCACCATCACGACGACCAAACAGAGCTTGGGAGAGCTTTTCACCCTGTTTGGAATCTGCCAGAATGGTAAAAGCAAAACGGCCAAGGGCAACAACCAAAGCCATTAGCAAAGGTCTTTCACCATGATAATCGACTGTATAACCAGTAAGCACCAACCCAGATATCGGGCCAAAAACCAAGAAGGCCACCACACCAGCAATGAGAGATTGTTGAATGGCTTTTTTCATTTAGACTTTTTCCACTTCAGCCACACCCAGAAGACCACTGGGTTTAAAAATCAACACCAACACCAAAATGCTAAAGGCAAAGACATCTTTGTAATCGGTATTGATAAAACCGGAGAAAAAAGATTCTGAAAGTCCCAAAATAAGACCACCAAGCATCGCTCCCGGTAGTGAGCCGATCCCTCCAAGTACCGCTGCGGTAAAAGCCTTTATTCCGGTAACAAAGCCCACATGAAAATCAAAGGAGCCATAATTTAAAGTAACCAACACCCCGGCAATTGCAGCCATGGCAGATCCCAACACAAAAACTGTTGCGATAATCCTATCTGTATCTATACCCAACAACCGCGCCATGATTCTATCTTGCTGAGTTGCGCGACAAGCTCGACCCAAGGCGGTTTTTTGCATTAAAAAGTGGAGAGTTCCCATTCCAACCAGTGAGGCAAGTATAATGAGGGTCTGAATTATGGTGATCTGTATATAACTGTCTGGGTTATCCAGATAAAACTTAAAACTACCTTCTATCAAGGGAGGCACGCCCTGGCTTTTAGCCCCCTGCCCCAAACGCACATAATTTTGCAAGACAAGAGAGATACCAATAGCAGATATAAGAGGAGCCAGACGGGTGGAATTGCGTAGAGGTCGGTAGGCGACTCGCTCTATACTCCAACCGTAGAGAGCCGTTATAAGAATGGTTGAAAACAGAACCAAAATCAGCACCACAGGTACTGAAGAGACTCCCCATGTGGTGATGATGGCCAGGAAAATAGCCGATATATAGGCAGAGATCATATAGACCTCACCATGGGCAAAGTTAATCATGCCGATTATGCCGTAAACCATGGTATAACCCACGGCTATTAAGCCATAAATCGAGCCTAACACCAAACCGTTGACCAACTGCTGACCTAGAATGATTAAGTCCATTTTCTCCGTTACTAATAAAAAACGCCTACGGGGGGTTCGGGGGAGATAATTTCCCCCGATGGGGGTTTGGGGGCAAAGCCCCCAAGGTTATAAAGGGAAATTACTCCACTTCCCCATAACCGCCTTTAGCGTCCCAACGATACATTACATAATCCAATATGGTTAAATCACCTTTTTTATCCCAAGATTTTTTACCCATAATGGTATCAACTGCATTTTTGTGTAGCCATGCAGCCATTCTTTCGCCATCGGTTGTTGTCTCAGCACCAACCATGGCAGCAGCTATAACCTGTATGGTGGCATAAGAGTATAGAGTGTAACCTTCTGGTTCTACCCCTTTTTTCCGATACTCGGCAACCACAGAAGCCCCTGCTGGTATTTTACGCGGGTCAGCCCCAAAAGTCATATATACCCCTTCGGCATAACCAGGACCACCAGCAGAGAGAACAAATTCATCAGATACAATGCCATCACCGGACACCATAGGAGCCGTAACACCCTGCTCTTTTAGCTGTCTGGCAAGAGGTCCAGCTTCATTATGAATACCACCAAAATAGACTACATCTACATGTTTGCCTTTAATTTTGGTAACAAGAGCATTAAAATCTTTTTCACCACGGGTTAAACCATCTAATAAAACCTCAACAACCCCCAAAGTGTGTATATGGGCTTGAAATGCCTTAGCCAAACCATGACCATAGGTGGTTTTATCGTGAATTATGGCAATACGTTTGGATTTTAATTTTTTAACGACAAACTCCGCAGCTACAGTACCCTGTTGATCATCCCGGCCTGTGGTGCGAAAAATCGTTGGCAGACTACGTTCTGTCACCATGGGATTTGTTGAAGCGGGAGTAATCATCAACACCCCGGCATCGGCATATATTTCTGAAGCGGTAATTGTGGTAGAAGAGCAAAAATGGCCCATAACAGCTTTTACCTCTTCCCTATCAACCAGACGGTTGGCAACTGCCAAAGCCTGTTTGGGTTCACAGCTATCATCACCCTTTACAAGC
>JADFYX010000439.1 GCA_015232795.1 Magnetococcales bacterium | reverse complement strand
AAACGGTGTTCAGGTCCATAGTTATGAGACAATATTTCCATACAACGATTAAAAACAGGCTCGCTTTTATTGTAATCACCTATATCTGAATAAAAGTTCCCCAAAGCAAACAACGCAGATACCACACCTACATGGCTTTCTCCTTTTGTCTCCTCGCGTATTTTAACAACTTGTAAAAACAAGGACTCAGCCCGGTCAATATCTTTTAATTGAAAGGCAGCAACAGCTAGCAACTCCAAGGTTGCAATCACCTCAGGTGATTCTTTGACCATCATTTTGCCTTCAATATCCATGGCCCGGGTTAAAATCTTTTCTGACTCATCATATAATTTCAAGCGATTGTAGGCACGAGCCATATTGTTTAAAACATAAGCAAGCAGGGGGGAATCAACACCAACACTTTTTTCTAAAATTTTTAAAGAATCTTTAATCAGCTTCTCTGCCCGTTTTTCCTCACCCATCTCAAGGAGTAACAGCGCATAGTTATTCATGGTGTAAGCTGTACTGCTACCACGAAAAATACTTAATTTTTTATAGATTCCAAGTGATAACTCATAATACTTTCTTGATTCAATATAGTTGCGGTTTCTATAGTTACAGTAGCCAATTTCATTATAAACATTAGCCAACAAATCCAGACGAGGATCACTACTATCAGACTCAAATTTGGCTGAATCGGCCCACTTGGCTAGAGCTTTGACAAAATTTCCATTGTTCTGCAACTCCACGGCTTCTTTCCACAAAACCTCTGCCTTGCGACGTTTCCAATCTTGGGCATCGGCTGCTTTCTCTCTTATAACCATGTGTGAATTGACTTTGGAGATGAATAAGCCAACTAATCGTTTAATAGTTTTATAAAGAGAGTTACTTGCATGTATATCTGTTGCCATTTATTGCTATAAACCTGTAATTACTTGATTAATTTCTGATATTATTAACCAAATAGCATCTAAATACCATTGATATTTTATAAATATATACCAATCAAGATATAGATCAATAAAGTGGTGAGCTACATTTCTATATAATTTGCTCCACTACCACCTTCTGGTGGTCTCCATGTGAAATTTTCGTCAAAATCTTTGATATCACAGGTTTTACAATGGATACAATTTGCTGGGGAAAATATTGGGGTAAAAACTCCAGCAGGACAGTAACTTCTGTGCTGGTTGTCTTGTGAAGTTAATAATTCAGTTTGTAAATGGTTTGGTTGATTTTCCTCTGATATCACCCCTGCTTGATGCAAGGATGACGGTTTATCAAAAATCAAAAGTCCATCTACTTGTGGATAACCAGATAAAGGTTCTAAAAACGATATTTTACGATTAATTCGACAATTGAGCTTATCCACTGACAAGGTCCATGGGGCTTGCCCATTTAGAAGCAATTGATCCACCCCTGCATTTAACAACCCAGGCACAAGGCCCCATTTAAAACCGGGACGCAAGTTACGAGATTTGTGGAGACCCGCTCCTACCCAACTATTAAATATATTTTTTTCATAGGCGGTTATCTCTTTTATCCTAGACTCACTACTACCAAAAGCTAAAAATGTCGCCTCAGCAGCCAACTTGCCAGAATAAATAGCAGTGTGTATTCCTTTCATGCGACCCACATCAAGCAGACCAGCAGCATCTCCCAGAAGTAAACCACCGGGAAAAGATAGCTTTGGCAGAGCTTGAATCCCCCCCTCTACTACACTTCTGGCTCCAAAACCAACACGCCTACCACCCTTTAGCAGCTCTTTAAGAATGGGATGGTTTTTAAATTTTTGTAGCTCTAAAAATGGATCTAACCGTGGGTTTTTATATTCTAGTCCAACAAAAAAGCCCATGGCAACCCGGTTGTCAGTTTGCTGGTAGATAAAACCCCCACCATAGGTGCTACTATCCAGTGGCCAACCGATGCTACTTGTAACAGAGCCACAACGATAAGCTGGGGAGTCAACCTCCCACAGCTCTTTTATTCCTAAGCTATAACTCTGATTTTGGCTCTTTTTATCAAGCTTGAAGCGGCGAACAATCTCTTTACTCAAATGGCCCCGGCACCCTTCGGCAAACAGAGTTTGACGGGCTTTTATTTGTAAACCAGGTTGAAAGTTGGCTTTTTTATTACCATCTTTACCAACTCCCATAGCACCTGTAACCACCCCATCAACAGCACCTTGGGAGTTGGTTATTAGCTGTGATGCTGCAAAACCGGGATAGATCTCAACCCCCAAAGCTTCTGCCTGACTTGCCAGCCATTTGCATAACTCTCCCAAGCTTATAATATAACAACCACTATTGCCAAAAGCTGGGTTTGGTAGTGAGTATGATTTTTTT
>JADFYX010000438.1 GCA_015232795.1 Magnetococcales bacterium | reverse complement strand
CTAATGTTAACGTAGGAGCCAAAAAGAAGACTGGAAGATCAGCATGTTTTGGTATAATGGTCTCTTTGGTCATCAACTTCAGAGCATCAGCCAACGGCAATAGAACACCGAAGATGCCAGCCCGGTTTGGTCCCGGACGCACTTGCATTGCACCGATAATCTTCCGCTCAGCCAAAGTGATGTAAGTCACCATGAACAACACAGGGGCCAGAAGTAACATGATCTTGACAACAGACCACACTAAGGGCCAGAGCAATAAGCCGAATATATCCTCACCGAATGCATGAACTATCGGTAGGTATGTTTGCAGGATTTCAGACATCGTATTCCCGATCTCAACCTTGCGGTCCCAGTTTAACAAAAAACAAAATTATTATATCACAACCCTACAATACTAATTTGGGGGAATCCTCCCTCCCAATCGTAGAGATCTTGCACCAAATTATCCTTACAACCAAACTGTCCGAAAACCACCCCTTGAGGTACTTTTTCATCTATCTTTGCTACAATTTCGATACTTTTTTCACCACTTATCAGCCGCACCTTTTGACCATCAACAATTTTCTGTTTACTGGCATCGCTGGGGCTAATTTGAACTGAGTCACCATCACACAGCAGACCCAAAGTTTGGGAACTTCTTGCCAGGCCATTATCTCTGTAGAAAGATGCCTCAACAATAAGGGTCATGCCTTTTTTACTCTTTGCTGCCCCATTAATTTTCAACCCTGTAGTAACAGGTGAGTGGTCACAAGCTGGGGCCATCTCATTTGGGTCAAGCTCTGAAAGATCATAACGATGATCGGCTTTAGCCATAGAGATGCGCAGAGCTTCAATGTTGTTATAAGAGAGTGGCTGTGAAAAACGGTCACTCAACGCCCGTAAGATCCGCCAATCTTCTTTGGATTCGATAGGTCCGTTAACTGCTTTTTTCGCTCTTTGTACCCTGCCCTCACAGTTGGTGACGGTGTTCTCTTTTTCACCAAGGGCTAAACCTGCTAACAGAACATCTGCCTGCTCTGAAACTGGGGTATTGTGGGTACCAATGTAGATAACTTTTGCCTTATCAAGAGCTGCTTTAACCAACTGGCTATCAATAGCATCGATACAGGGATCACCACCAAGCAAAAATAGAACTTTAATCTCACCAGATGCAGCAGCTTTGAATATTTCCAGAGCGTTCTTACCGCGACTCTCGAGGGTTGTGTGTCCAGGTCCACGATGAGGCACCACACCTAAATCGTGGGCAGCAGCGGAATTCCCTCTGGAGATAATGCGATTAAATCCGTTCCATTTGCCATTTAATGCTCCAGCTTTCTCGGTAATGGCTACAGCTAAACGGCGAATTGCTTCTGCCTCTGGGTGATAGTTACCATAATCACCAATTAAGACTATAGGACGATCACCATTTTTAAGTGCTGTGGCAATAACCCCTGCCTCAGTAGCAGCATCTTTATCGAATCCAGCCAAAACTTCTTTTAAGAATGTTATCTCAGCACCAGGAGTGACAACAGATTGGGTGATGCCTTCTAAGTTGGCGTTTATCTCTCTTGGGTTGATGCCAAATACTTTTGCTCCGGCAAGAGAGGCTTGACGTAATCTGAGATTAAGTAGGGGTGTCTCAAAACGCGGATCACAGCCTATTAAAACAACAACATCTGCCGTTGTCATATCGGTAAGGCTTGTGTTCATCATCAAATCGGCACGGGTTAATTTAACCTCATCACCACTAAAATCTTGTAGTCTGGTACGATGATCTATGTGGTTGGTTCCCACGGCATTGCGCAAGAAATCTTGAAAAGCAAAAAGCTCTTCTGCGCCACGTCCTGAAGGGTCGGCAATTCCAGCAACCTCCTCTGGTTTAACACCTTTTATCAACTCCGCAGCTTTATCCAATGCTATCTGCCAGGTAGTTTCAGCAGTTGCACCCTTAACAGCCGGTTTTTCAAGACGATTAATGGTTAAACCGTCATAAGCAAAACGACCTTTGTTACATAGCCAAGAGAGGTTTATCTCATCACAGGTACGTGAAGAGACACGTCTAATGCTGTTGTCCAGATAGTCATTGCTAATTTGACAGCCAACAGAACAGTGACCGCATACACCATCAGCTTTATGGAGTTCCCAACCACGGGCTTGAAAATGGAACGGTTTTAAATTCAAAGCACCAACTGGGCATGATTCAGCAATATTACCTGCCATCTCAGAGGTGAGAGTAAGTTTCTCAACGTATGGACCAACTTTCATATGGTCCCCACGGTAAACAGCANCCATCTCCTCAACACCTGCAACCTCGGTGGAAAACCTGATACAACGGGTACATTGAA
>JADFYX010000437.1 GCA_015232795.1 Magnetococcales bacterium | reverse complement strand
GTATATCAAGTTTTGGTAATATAGCTAGGGAACGTCCCTAGAAACCCATTCCAACTTTGCTTACTATTCTCTGGCTGACTAAATCCAATTTTTTTCTCGACAATTGCTAAACCAGCCAAAAGTTGTTCAATTTGTTTTTTGCTATGTGTAGAATTAATAGTAATTCTTAATCGAGAACAGTTATTTGCTACTAAGGGTGGAACCACGGCAATACAAGATAGACCTCGTTCCAACAATATTTTTTCTGCTTTATACGCCTTTTTTGCACTACCTAGAAGCAGGGGGATAATAGGAGACCATTGATAGTTTATGGGGATGTTTAACTCATGAAGTCCATGGAGTAGTCGTCTAACATTATGCCATAATTTTTGTCGCAGTTGGGGTTCATTCTCCATTATATCTAAAGCACAGATAATACCAGCAGCCTGTTCTGCGGGTAAGCTGGACGTAAAGCGGTAGCCGGAAGCGGTTGATTTTAAAAATTCGATTATTTTGCTATCTGTTGCTACAAATCCCCCCATGGCCCCAACTGCTTTGCTTAACGTCCCCATATGGATGGAAACCCGGTTTTCCACAGAAAAATGTTCTGCCACCCCACGGCCATGGGCACCAAAAATACCTGTACCATGGGCATCATCTATCATAATTGTAGCCTGATATCGGCTAGCTAAAGCGGTTAGTTCAGGAAGTGGAGCTAAATCTCCATCCATACTGAACACTCCGTCAGAAATTATTAATTTGTTACTACTTTTGCAACTGGCAAGTTCCTCTTCAAGATGAGTCATATCCCCATGGGGATATTTAACCACATTAGCATGAGATAATCTTATTCCCATCTGAATGCTCCTATGGTTGTGAGCATCAGAAAAAATTGTTCCCGTATCTTGGGACCATTTTCTGCCATAAAATTGATTGCAATACCATTGTGCGTCCATCAAACCTGGAATGGTCGCCACATTAGCCAGCAGGCCAGTGGCAAAAATCATTGCTGCCTCTTCTCCTTTAAAACGGGCAATTCTCCCCTCCAGAGCCTCTAAAAGAGCAATGTTTCCGCCCAGTTTTCGGGATTCACAAGTGCCCATGGAAAATTTAGAGAGTGCTTTTTTAGCTGTTTTAATAACCTCTGGACGGCGACTCATACCTAAATAATTGTTGGAAGAAAAAGATATTATCCGTCTGCCATCTATAATAAATTCAGGAGAGGGTGGAGCATCAATCAACGGCTCTTTAGGGATGAGGCTGTCCTCATCAAGCCAGTCAAAACAGGCAGCGATATTTTTTAATAGGGGCGTGGTAGGTTTTTTTTTCAAGGAGGTTAGAAGTCCGTTGAGTACTAAGGATCTGTTGAAAATAATCTGTTGCTATTATGGTTTGATCCTAAATTTTCATATATCCAGGCTACCTTTGGCAAAAGAGGCTTTTTCTTGGATAAATTTATACCGCTCTATTGGTCGTTTGCCCATTAAGCGATCAAAAGTGTCGTGGGTAATTGCTTCATCATCTAAATATACTTTAAGAAGTCGGCGGGTTTTGGTGCTCATTGTCGTCTCTCGCAACTGCATGGGAACCATCTCACCCAAACCTTTAAAGCGGGAAATATCAAATTTAGCATTGGGCCGTTTTTTACGAATTTTAGCTATTATTTTCTCTTTTTCAATATCATCCAGAGCATAAGAGCTGTCAGAACCGGAATTAACCCTAAAAAGTGGTGGTTGAGCCAGATAAAGATGACCTTGACGGATTAAGTCAGGCATAAAACGATAAAAAAATGTCAAAAGCAGGCTAGCAATGTGGGCTCCATCCACATCAGCATCGGTCATAATAATTATACTACCATAGCGGATTTGGCTAACATCAAACTGTTTACCAAATCCTGCACCTATAGCAGTGACTAAATTTTGAATTTCAGCATTTTTCTCAAATTTGTCCAGGTTGGCCTGTTCTACGTTAAGTATTTTACCCCGTAGTGGCAACACAGCTTGGGTGTGACGATCACGGGCCTGTTTTGCTGAACCCCCAGCGGAATCTCCTTCGACGATAAATAGCTCTGAACGATCAGGGTCAGAGGTGATACAGTCGGTTAATTTTCCAGGTAAAGTTAGACGGGTGGTTACAGATTTCCTCTTGATTTTGGCAATGGACTTACGGCGATTTTGTCGCTCTTGTGCCCTCTCAACAACAGCATTAACCAGTTGTGACGCCTGTTCTGGTTGACCATGTAACCAGTGGTCTAGCTGATCTTTAATTGTCCCCTCAATAGGGCGAGCAATGCCGGTATTTGTCAATTTTTCTTTGGTCTGCCCAGAAAAACTAGGGGAAGGGAGGAAAATTG
>JADFYX010000436.1 GCA_015232795.1 Magnetococcales bacterium | reverse complement strand
GCTCAGGCGTGGCCCCTTTCAAGGAGGTAACGACGAAACGAGGGTTGTCACCGAGGCTCATAATTTCTGCCTTTAGTACTACCCGAAAGTTCTGTGGCCAGGAGGCTGCAGCGTATTCCACCTCGTGGAAGGTACGGATTCCGTCTGGACCGGGAAGTCCCGCCAGTCGAGCAAGTTTGCAACGTTGTTCATAATTGGCACGATTGGTTTCAAGAAAAGGCTTTGCGAGGTTCGAAAGAACACTGTTTCCAGACATGCCGAAGATGAAATCGACCCGAGAATCTGAAAGGGCTAACTCCATCAACTCAGGATTGGAAAAATGACCATCGCCACGCAGTACGATGTGGGTTTTTGGCCAAGCGGTACGCAGATGCTTGAGCACCCGCTTGAGGATCATGGCATTTTCTACTCCCGTGGGACGCTTCCCTGGACGGAGAGTGGCTGTAATGAATTTCCCGGAGATTCCCTCGAAGATAAATAACGGCAAATAGCAGTAGTTGCGATAATGATGGTTGTAAAAGCTGAGTTGCTGTTGGCCGTGAGTGATATCTTCGGAATGATCCAAATCCAGAACGATGAGCTTGGGTGGTTTGTTATAGCTGTCTATGAATTGATCCACAAAGGCCTTGGCCAGACGGAAAATATCTTTGGTAGTAGCCGCATTTTCCAGGCGTGAAAAAGTGGGAGCACTGGCCAAGTTGGTGTTCGGATCCAAAGGAAAGCGATCAAGTCCCATTTTAAACACCGGATCAGTTCTCAGAGAGTTGGCATCATTACCATCATCATAGGCACAGGAAATTTGGTAGATACGCTGTGCAAACAGATCACGCATGGTATGGTCGATATAGCTGGGATGGCGGGTATCATTGAAGGCCTGTGATAGACGCTCTGTCAGTCCAATTTGGCTATCGATACCACGCAGAATCATGGGGCCGAAATCTGATGACAATGCCCCGCCGTCGAAATCTCCACGGACTGTCATGCCGTCCATGGTAGGAAAACGTAGTTGTTTTGGAGTAGAATCAAACATGGGTGACCTTTCGTTCTGCTTCTTCCGAAGCATTTTTAGCGGAACACCAATTATATCAATTGGTTGAACGAAGGTCGCCCTTTTTTATGAATAATTTGGGCTAGAAACCATCTACCAACAAAAACTCAAAGTGAGGTGGACCCCATAGCAAGGACAATTTTTCAGCAAAATTAAGCTCACTTTTCCTCCTGATTTTGTCTTTCAATCATTCCTTGACAGATCTCCCATAATAGGGATTCTAGACAGGCCAGATGAAACGGCGGTTGGCTCTGCTGGGAAGCAACCTACCAAGGGATAATCTGGTCAAGACTCACCAAGACGGTGACCGAGGTACGGGAGTTGTCGCACTTCCGTACCTCCATTTTCATTTACCGGATGGTAGATCTTGCCATTCCTCAAAAAATCCTGCCCGCAGGGCAAACCATTGTATTTTTGTTTTTCTGTTTTGTTCTGGTTATTTCTGGCATCCAATCCCACATAAACTTGATCTGGAGTCCGATATTCTAATGCCTCATGTAACCGTATCGAGTTGTATTTCCTAAACCACTCTCCGATCCCCTGCCTGGTCTCGGAGCCAGTAGCGTATGCATGAAGATAAACATCTTCATATTTTAGGCTACGCCAGAGACGTTCAACAAAGATGTTATCCACGAACCTTCCTCGTCCATCCATACTGATTTTCACCCCATGACTTTTCAATACTCCAGTGAATGCCTGGCTTGTAAACTGACTACCTTGGTCAGTATTAAAAATCTCTGGTTTATCAAACATTATCAAAGCCTCATTCAGTGCCTCAACACAGAAATCTGACTCCATTGTGTTTGACAGCCTCCAGGAGAGCACCTTCCTACTAAACCAATCAATAATAGCCACCAGGTATAGGAACCCTTTAGGCATAGGAATGTAAGTAATATCAGTCGCCCAAACCTGATTAGGGCGGTCAATTTTCATCCCTCGCAGCAGATATGGATAGATCTTATGTTCAGGATGAGGCTTACTGGTGTTTGGCTTCTGATATATGGCTTCAATACCCATTAATCGCATGAGTCGTTGCACCCGCTTCCTGTTAACTTGAGGTCCTGCTTGCCGTAACCAAGCCGTCATTTTTCTTGAACCATAACAGGGCATTTCAAGATATTGTTGGTCGATCATCTGCATCAATTCACAGTTATAGGAATTTTCTCCACTTGATCTATCTCTATACAACCCAGATCGATGGACCCCTAAAAGTGAGCACTGTCTTGAAATACTGATTTCTGAAGATTCTCTTTCGACCAACTCCATTCTTTGTGAACCACTCATGCT
>JADFYX010000435.1 GCA_015232795.1 Magnetococcales bacterium | reverse complement strand
GTAAGGGTAATGTCTACGACAAGCGAAAATAGCACAGCAAAACCAGTTATGAATCCCCAGTCAATCCCCATGGAGGATGCTGATAAAGAAGACAAAAATCCCCTTGCTCCGTCTGTTACCTCAGAAGTTACATCCAGTGTAATTGAGGCGATGCGTGGCGATGTGCAACGGGTGTTTAAAGATCCTGATCAGCAAGAAAGGGTCATGCAAATGCTTGTGATTGCAGAGGCCCAAACAAAAGAGCGCAGAGTTATCACAACCAGAGAGGAGGAGCCGTTTAAAAAGTTTATCACACTTTGGAAAATCCGTTTTAAATATGGTATTCACTGGAAAAAACCTTTTTACCCTTTTCGTTTGGCAAGAAATATATTGTTAGGTAAATTTCTCAACTATTTTAAAATTAAAAAATATGTATTGCGGGGTATAGAGTTTGCGGGCACATATCGTTGTAATTTCCGCTGTCATCACTGTCTCTGTATTCGCCTTGACGAAAGCGACGTGCGCCGCGAGATGGAGCCAGAAGATTATAAGCGTGTGGTAAAAGAGGCTATGGATCTAGGGGCTACTACCTTTGGTCTGGAGGGAGGAGAACCGTTTGTTAACCAACATTGGGCCGAAATTCTAGAGGCTTGCCAAGGTAAATACAACCATCTGATTATCTCAACCAATGGCTGGTTGTTTGATGAGGCCAAAGCCAAAAGGGCTGCCGAAATAGGCGTGGATACCATTAACTTCAGTCTGGATTCTGGTATTAGCGAGATGCACGACCTTTTCCGCTTGCGATATGGAAGTTTTGATAGGGTTATGGAGGGTATTCGTCTCTGTAAAAAATATGGCATTAAGGTCATTATCAATACAGTTGTGCACAGAGAGAACATATATACGGCGCAGTTTCGCTCTTTGTTGGATTTGGCAGAGAGGGAAAAGCTGCTTTTAAATACCCTGTTTGCCAAAGGTGTAGGTAACTTTAAAGGCCGGGATGTCTTGCTAGATGCGCAGGCGATAAAAGATTATGAAGAGGTAATTAAACCTTACAACTATGTACAGCGACATCTGAATTATAACTATGGCAAACAGTTTGGTTGCCCTGGCACTAAAGAGATGATCAATATGACCCCATATGGAGATGTTCTCAACTGTGCCAATATGCATATTTATCTTGGCAATGTGATGGACGAACCCCTTGATAAAGTGCGGAGTAACGCATTGAAAAAAACCCCATTTGGTGCTTATCACTCCTGCTTTTTAGCGGATGACCAAGATTTTATGAATGTCTATTATCCACTACTTGAGAAAAAACCCCATTTCTCAATAAAAGAGTTTAACGATGATTTAGAAAAGTACGAAAAAGATAATGACAAGATTGTGTATCCGGAATTAACAGCGCAAAAAAAGAAGGCAGCAGCCACGAATAAGAGTGCAAACAATTAAGGCAGCAGCCACCAATAAGAGTGCGAACAATTAATGGTCAAAGTAAAAACTGCTTGGATGGCTCGTTTAAGTATCATAGCTTGGTTGGGGGTGGCGGTTGTTCTGTTTACACCCCTAACCGAGATTCTTTATAAGCCTCTTATTGTTGATGAACCACCGGGACGAGGTGAGCTTATTGTAGTTTTTTCATCCGGTTTTTTTCCCTATGAACTGCCGGATTTTGCCATGATGGTACGTTTACGGCGTGGGGTAGAGTTATATCGTGAAGGGGTTGCTGCAAAAATTTTGTGTTTGGGTGGTGGCTGGCATTCCAAAAAAGGGTTGACCCTCTCCCAGTCAATGGCGCAAGAGCTGACAAACCACTACTATATTCCCCCAGAGGATATTCTCGCCTTAAGTGAGACAGACCACACCTATGACGACATAACCTCTATGGTTGAAAAATTTGGCGGGCGGTTTGATTTTAATAAGACTATTTTTGTCTCGTCGGCCTACCACACTTACAGAATAAAGCAAATACTTCTCAAAAAAGGGATTACGGGGCCAGTGGTAGCAGCAGCACCTTATGAACTATATCCGCGTATGGCCCTTGATAGGATCTACTCTTTTAGAAAAGTTAGTCGAGAGTATGCAGCTATTATCTACTCCTGGTTATTTGGTTGGCTGGAGCTTGACCTGGATATTTTATAATTCAGGGTTGGTATGTAAGGAAAATCAAATTTAAAACAATTGTTTAGCAAATAGATGGCAGTAAATTTTTAAATTCACTGCTTCACTTTTTAATAAGTTCTGACATTCATTAAATATTGTATTGAACAAAAAACCATTAACATGTTATCTTTATTGGATTATTCCAATATTGATGGGAACATTAAAAGATGCGTACAGTAGTTATTGGAGGCACTGGG
>JADFYX010000434.1 GCA_015232795.1 Magnetococcales bacterium | reverse complement strand
GCAAGATAAAATGTTGGCATCATATCGGCAGAAGCATCTAAATTTGCAGCGTAACAAAATTGCTATCTGTGATGGTTGTACCTTATGGCGCAAAGAAAAACATACAAGATAAACTCACTATTTATCGAAATTTGAACAATTGTGTGTGATATAAACTCTAAAAAATGTCTGATGTAATCGAGAGTAATTTATGAAGTCTGGTCAAAATGAGCATCTCTCAGGTCAAGAAAAACTTACCTTAGCCACACAGCAATATGAGTCTGGTAACTTACAAGCGGCTTGCACTCTTTATGGTGAGTTGGTCAAGCAATATCCTGATAATGTAGATCTTCTAATTTTTGCTGGAAAAATTGCTTTTGAACTTAAGGATTATAGCCTGGCAATTGATTATTTAAGCAAGGCAATAATTATTAAACCTGATGATGCAATGTCCCTGTTTATACTTGGCAACACTCTTTTGGCAAAAGGGGGTTATCAAGCTGCTAAAATTAATCTTTGCAAAGCTGTAGAAGCAGACCCTAAATTAAATATTGCATGGTATGCATTGGCGAATATTTATATCTTTGAGAAAAAATCTGACAAAGCCTTCCCAATTCTCTTAGATATAGTAAGACGAGATAACAGACATTTTAATGCCTATTATAAGCTTTACACTATTTTAAAAGAAAACGACCGTTTTTTGATGGCAAAAATCTTTTATAAACTTTATCTCCACCACTATTCAGGCCCACCTTTAGAAGATATAGAAGATACTCTTTGCGATACACTGTTTATTGATAAAAATGTAGCTTATAACACAGCTTTACAGAAAAACATTATACCGCAAACTATTGCCATGGGTGTACCACAAACATGCTATTACATAGGCGATAAAATTGATTGTAATAATAAATATTTAATAGCTATTCCAGAAAATGAAATTGCTACTTTTTTCAGCTTTTCGCGACTACGTCGACCTACCGTAATCAACTTTGATCCTGATAAGCCAGAAGAGATAAATAGAGCTATTGAAATTGCAACAATTCTATTTGATAGATCGTCACTGTTTGTTCAAGAAATGGAAAAAAATGTTAGATTATGTAAAATTCAACGACCAGATTTTTCCTTAAACAAAAAACTAAAAATTCTATTAATAGCCAATCGTTATACCACAGTAATTCAGTACTCGTCTCGTGATTTAGCTACTGCATTAAAACATAAAGGGTGTGATGTAAATTTTGTAATTGAAAAAAGTGACTTGGAGAGAATTGAGACACGGCATTATTACGAAGAAATCAGAAAAACAGCCCCCAATGCTGTAATCAACATCAATCATCTTAATAACGAACATCTTCATGAAGATACCTATAACATTACTTGGTGGCAGGACCCTATGCCTGAGATCACAAGTGGTAAACCAATTAAATGGCGCAATCGAGATTTAGTCATCTCTGCCTACACCACTTTTGATACCCCTCTTTATAATACAGGAGCCAAACAAGTTTACCGACAAGATCACTGTATTGACCCTGAAATTTTTAATTCATCAACACCATTAACACAACGTAAAAAAATTGTCTTTATCGGTAGCTCATACATGCGCCAATTAACGACTCATGGCGAACAAGGCCAACAAATAATTTCTCTTATGCAGGAAAAAATGGTTCTTGGTCAGGACATATCTGATCTGTTTTTGCATGAGTTAGCAAAAAAATTTGCACTGAATTTTGACGAAATTTTTTATAACCTACTCCCTTTTGTGGTAAGGGATACATCTGTAGAGTGGCTATGCTCAATCGCTGATACTCTGGATTATGATGTCGAAGTTTATGGAAGATGGTGGGATAAAAACCCTATTGTCGCACCATTTTTCAAGGGAGAGTTACCCCATGGTCCTATGGTGGCAAAAGTTTACAATGAAGCAAAATATGCTATCGCAGCTATGCACCGTACAGTAAACTCACAAAGGGTAGCAGAAATAGCTGCTTGTGGCTGTATACCAGTGCTTTTAGATGAACGGGGCTATCCTAACGTTGAAAAACCCCATTGGGATGATGAGTGCCTTTTTTACAGAACTAAAGATGAACTACGGCAATGCTTTTTCAACACACCTAAAAATGACCCACAGATAATTGCCAAAAATTATTCTTACGCTAGCTTTGCCGATAAGATCATTGCATACATTAAAACTGGTGAATATCCTGATGAGCAGATAAAAATTTAATATTAAAAAAGCAAATTCAAGCTATAGAGATCGATCTATCTAAATAGACCTTATAACGGGCATACACATCATCTCTTTTCAACAATCTGGCTGCTGCCATAAAAGCTGTAACTCCTACTAAAGATTTTGGCCAAATTGTTTTATCAGA
>JADFYX010000433.1 GCA_015232795.1 Magnetococcales bacterium | reverse complement strand
CATATTTCCTTCCCCCATGGTGATGGCGATAGGGTGAAGGGCTGTGAGGATGATGTGGCTGGAAACTGGTTTGGTGATTATCTACTAGATAAAATTAAGGTTGGAAAATACACCTTAATTGTTGTGCCTATATTTCTCTTGGTTTCCACCTCAATTGCTCCACCATGGTTTTGCACTATTCCATGTACAACAGATAGACCAAGGCCTGTTCCCTTACCAACATCTTTGGTAGTAAAAAAAGGGTCAAATATTCTCGCTAAATTGTTTGATGTTATACCTGGACCATTATCAGATACTTTCAAGAGTGCATATGGACCCGGTAGTATTGAGAGCCTTTGTGCTTTCTCATTGTTAATTTCAAGATTGTCAAGAGAAACCTCCAACAGGCCACCGCTCTCCTCAATTGAAGCGGAAGCATTTGAGCATAGATTTATAATAACTTGGTGAAGGTTTGAGGCATCAGCATTAACTTTGCAATTAGGTGCGTTTAGATTGGTTTCTATGTTTATATTTGTCGGAACCGTTGAACGTATTAATTTCATTGCTTCTTGCAATAAAGGTGTGAACTCCAGAGGTTTCATCTCATATTCAGATTGGCGACTGAATGAGAGAAGTTGCGAAACCAGATCTCTAGCCCGAAGTCCTGCCACATGTACCTGATTTAAATAGTGGTAAGTTTTTTCGTTTTCAGTGGTTTTTTCTAAGGCAAGTTCTGTAAACCCAATTATAGAGCCAAGAATATTGTTGAAATCGTGAGCAACTCCTCCTGCTAATGTACCAATTGATTCCATTTTATGGGCTTGGCGCAGTTGTGCTTCCAGTTTTCTTTTTTCCGTGATATCAGATAATAGGCAATGGGCTTGAAAAAACTTTCCAGATGCTTGTAGGGATATACTACCATCAAAAGAGATATGAGCTTTGCTGCCATCTCTTCTAATTATTGCAAATTCAACTCCATGGCACTGGATGCCAGCTTTTAATTGAGAAAAAATTGTATTGAATAGATCCTTGTCTTTTTCATGTAGATAATCACCAAACCAGTTTCCAGCCACATCATCCTCAGAATAGCCCAAAATTTTAAGCCATACTTTGTTGACAGCAATGATCTTTCCTTCGTTATCTAAAGATTGATATGCTTGGGGAGCATTTTCATAAAGATGACGAAAACGGTTTTCACTATTTTTCAGCCTCTCCTCAGTGCGTTTATGCTCTTCAACCTCTTTGACTAATAAATCACGTGAAATAGTGGTGGTTTGCAGGTTTTCGATCATTTTATTTAAAGCTTGGGCAAGGCGACCAAATTCATCATCACTATCTACTGTAGCTAACACCTTATAATTACCATGTCCCACCTGCTTGACTATAGATTCCAACTGCACTACAGGATGGGCTAATCTCCGTCCTAGTAACCAGGCAAGAACACCTATAATTCCGACTAAGGTAAAGCCTATCCACAACAAGTGTGAAGTGCGCTGTTTAAGATCTTTTAATACGAAAGATAGCTTTTGGGAGATATGTACAAACCATATCTCTCCCTGATTTCCTGAAATATGATCAATAGATTTATCTATTCCACCAAAACCCATATTTCCTTCCCCCATGGTGATGGCGATAGGGTGAAGGGCTGTGAGGGTATCTTGTTTCTCATCTATTTCAGACCCAGGGGAGTGGGATTGCATTTTTTGCACGATCCCATCAGGTAGCTTGCTGCTTAAAGGTTCTTTATCTTTTTCAAGAACGACAACTCCTCCCGAACGGACAATTTTTATCTCCCCTATATGGTCTAGAGGTTTATCTGCGATTAAACGGTTAATCACGCTCATTATGTTGATATTGGCTTTGATAATTCCAATAATTTTACCTTTTAGTTTAATTGGCACCACTACCCCCAAGACATAACCTGCTACACTTTTATCAAAACCCCGGTCATCAAAAAAAATGCGACCGTTGCCTTGGTTAAAGCTGGTTTTCCACCAATATTTGTGGCTGTGTGCAAGGGTTGTGAGTTTTGAAGTGCTGGCGATTATTGCCCCAAACTGGTTGGTTAAAAAAATCTCGCCGTACTCTCCTTCATGGGTTTTTTGATGATCTTTCAGCACTCTGGCAACCAAATTATTTAAGTAGGGTTTAACAAAAGGGTCATTGGCAGATGCTGCTGAACGCCATTTTTGGTCAAGATTTTTTATTTGCTGATTGCGTTGATCAGGTGAGAGCTTTGGTAATTAAAATTCAGCTACCTTAGCTTTAGTCGATATTAGAGTGCAGGGGGTCGATTTTTTAACCTAGATTCGGCAGTTGGGCGTGCATTAATGGTGCAACATATTGGTTTATCAGGTGAATCAAAAAAAATCGAAGT
>JADFYX010000432.1 GCA_015232795.1 Magnetococcales bacterium | reverse complement strand
TGTCTGGATATAAAACCGGGAGCAGGAGTGGACCTGATAGCTGATGCCCACAATTTAAAGATGCTAAAAGATGGTTCAATAGATTGCATTATCGCAGTTAGTGCCTTGGAACATATGGAAAAACCATGGCAGGTTGTTGATGAGCTATACCGGGTATTAAAACCGGGTGGCATAGTATATATCAACACCCCTTTTGTATTTCCATTTCATGGTGATCCTGATGATTTTTATCGCTTTTCTCACCATGGTTTAGTGAAATTATGTGAGCAGTTTGAACAACTGGATTCAGGTTTCAACCGTGGTCCAGCTTCAACCACAACCCACATTTTAATCCATTTTTTTGCAACTCTTTTTTCCTTCGACCATAAAACGGTCTATGGAGTATTGCTAGATCTATTTACCTGGTTACTATTTTGGATTAAATATTTTGACTATTTTATTGCCAATTATAAACAGGCCTATGTGATCCACTCAGGAGCTTTTTTTATAGGACGAAAAAGCTGATTTAAATTTATAACACAAGGTTAAACTATAGTTTTTTGACCATTTCTACATATTCATCTGCTATTAATTGCCAATCATATTTTTTTATGGTCTCAAGACCACCGTTAGAACATTTTTTCAGTAAAACCGGGTCGGCAATGAGTTTTTCTATATGGCTTGCTAAACTTTTAGAATCTTCAATATCAGCCAAAAAGCCATTCTCTCCCTGTTTAATAACGTCTGCTGGCATACCAACCCTAGAGGAAACTATAGGGACTCCACAAGCCATCCCCTCCAATAGAGCTTTTGGCCCACCCTCACCTCTTGAGGCGATAAGATAAAGATCTAATGCTTGGTAATATGGAACAATATCAAGATATTCATCAAAATATTTATGTCGATAATCTATACCAAGCTCATCTAACCCTTGCTTAACATAACCACGGGCAGGACCAGTTAACAATACCATTAAATTTGGATGTTTATCTTTTAAAAGAGCCATGCTAGCAAGAAAGATATCTGGGCCTTTAAGAAGTTTAGGCTCCATCCCCTCCTCCCAACCAGAACCATCTTTTTGAAAAGAACCTATGCAAAAAGCGTTGTTGGGAATATCCAGCATTTCGCGGATTTGCAGTCGCAGTTCTTTTGAGGGTGGTACAAATGTCTTCAAATCCACCCCTAATGGGATTTTAACCAGCTTATTGGCAGCAACTCCCTGTCCTAGCAAAACATTATAAGAGTGGTCACATGTCACAACCACCCGATCTGCCCTAGCAAAAACTTCTGGCAGTTGTTTAAACATTCTTTGCATGGCTGTTTCTTGATCGGATATATCCCCATGAAACCAAGTAACAACAACCTTATTAGAGCTGTGAAGAGTATGTCTGGGTCCAAAAAACCATGGGTAACGGTTGCCAAATATCACAATTTGATGGCGTAAATTCCATGGATCTACAGTAACGGCAACAGGATTATCCAAACGGCAAGACATCCCTTTGGATATATAGTGAGCATCCCACTTGAACGACCAATTACTAGAGTCAGAAATATAATGTACCTGCCGCTTAAAACGACCAGAAATCTCATTTTGTAGCACAGTTAAAAGCCTGCGCAAACCTCTACGAATCATACAATCACCAAAAAGAACTATAGATTTCTAAAACGCCGACGGCTTAAACCTAATAATAAATACCGCCACTCAAAACAACTGCTGAATAACTTCTCATCCCATTTTACAGAGTAATATCTCACTGTTGTTTTCGCATGACAACATTAACTAGTCAAGGAGCATCAAATTGAACATTTCTGAAACAGAATTTCCCGAGTCGTTAACAGATATTAAAGACGTTATTGGTTATGAAGGAGCTATAACTCTACTGAATAAATGTGCTGGCACCCGCCTGTTTATTCCAAAAAACATGAAAGCACAGCACAAACTATCAAAATTATTAGGTTTGGAGAAGGCCAATTTAATGAGCGGACATTTTGGCGGCGAGACAATTTCCATAGCAAGAGCTGCCAAAGCCCGACGAGCTGTACGCAACAAAGAGATTATTCGGCGTTATGACGCAGGAGAGAGAGTACCAGATATTGCACAAGATGTAGAGCTAACAGAGAGGCAGATTTATAGCATTCTTAGCCAGTAAAGCTGGGGTATAAAAGTATTGGCTACACCTGGATATTTCACAAATTACGTTTAGAGTGTAATTTATGAAATATCCAGGTGGTTTTATTTAATTTTTTCCAGAAAGAATACGAGATGCTTGATCTAATGCATCATCAGAAATTTTGGTATTGGCTTTGCGGGTCTCCCGTTTGATTTTGTCATAAATCTCTTCACGGTGAACCTCAACATGTTTTGGTGCATCAATACCGA
>JADFYX010000431.1 GCA_015232795.1 Magnetococcales bacterium | reverse complement strand
CAGTATTAAACCTGGGATGACAGCCCCTAAAAAAAGGTCGCCAACAGAAACCCCGAGGATATCTCCCAGCAATACCAAAATAATACTAGGTGGGATAATCTGGCCCAAAGTACCAGAAGCAGCCACAGTTCCAGTGGCAAGGGATTTTGCATATCCGTGGTTGAGCATAACCGGAACCGAAAGTAGCCCCATAGTTACGACAGTTGCTCCAACAATGCCAGTTGACGCTCCCATTAATGCCCCAACCACCACAACTGATACCGCCAAACCACCATTAACCCTTTTAAAGAGCAATCCCATGGTCTTCAACAATGATTCCGCCAACCCGGATTTTTCCAACATCAACCCCATAAATACAAACAGGGGGACCGCTATAAAAGTCCCATTTTGCATCATCCCCCATAAACGCAACGGCAACAGATCAAAAAAAGCTAGATCAAGGGCAATAGCAGCAAAAGCCAGTGCTGTACCAAGAAGAGTAAAGGTGACGGGAAAACCCAACATCAACAACAAGGTGAGCAGTAGAAACATCCATCCAGGCAGATAGTCTGCTAAAACAGGTGGGAGATATTCTATCAACATGGTGGAAAGATTATTGTTTTTATACTGTTGATCCCAAGAGAAACCCCTTGCAGCATTAACAGTATAAAGCCAATTGGCACAAATGATTTAATAATAAAACGGGCAGGAATCCCCCCTGGATCAGGGGATATTTCACCTATTTCATAAGCTGTAACTACCCATGGAATGCTAACAGAAATAATTAGATAACAACCTGGCAGAAGGAAAAACACCACTCCAAAAAGGTTTACCCAAGCCTTGGTTTTTGGGTTAAACTGCTGGTATAGGAGATCCACCCGGACATGTTGATCGTGAAGCAGTGTATAACCAGCACCTAAAAGAAACAAAAAGGCAAACATATGCCACTCCAACTCCTGCACAAACACATAGGAGTTGTTAAACAAATATCGCATGATAACATCAATCAAGACTACCACAACCAGCCCCAAACTTACCCAAGAGACCAGCTTTCCAACTCCCTCATTAATGCTATCTATTATCCCTGCCAGGCGTTCTAAAATAACCATAAATAAATGTTTTATAGCGCTACTTTTTTAGCGATCAGTTGGTGATAAACCTTCTCAGAAACTGCACTCCACGCCCCTACTCTATCTTGAAACTTATTAAAAGCCTGATGGACTTTTTGCGCTTGGTCATCTTTGCTGGCCTCCTCTTGCATCACCTCAAGAGCCACTTTATGTAGCTCACTTAATGTCTCGTCAGAAAAATGGCGAATCTGCACTTTGTGTTTGTTTATTAAAGTTCTAAGAGCGTTACCATTTTGGGCATCAAACTCTGCCAACATCCAGATATTATTCTCTGCTGCTGCAGTGTCCAATGCCAGTTGCAGACTTTTAGGCAGTTTTTCATAAGCTGTTTTGTTGAAAAAGACCTCCAGCACCGTCCCTGGCTCATGCCAACCTGGGGTGTAATAGTATTTTGCTGCCTTATAAAATCCCATACGCATATCATGGAGCGGACCAACAAACTCAGTTGCGTCAAGCACCCCTCGCTCAAGTGCCGTAAAAATTTCACCACCGGGCAGAAGTACAGGAGTTCCACCCACTTTTTTTATTACCTTGCCTCCCAAACCGGGAATCCGCATTTTAAGACCTTTAAAGTCGTCAACGGAAGTTATCTCTTTGTTAAACCAACCGCCCATCTGCAAGCCAGTATTGCCATAAGGACGCGGAATTAAATTAAATGGGGCGTAGGTTTCCTCCCATAGCTTTAACCCGCCACCGGCATAAAACCAAGAGTTCATACCTTGGGCGTTAAGACCAAATGGTACTGATGAAAACCACTGCGCAGCACTGCTTTTTCCAGCCCAATAATAAGATGCACCAGCACCTGCTTGCACCATCCCTTTGGATACAGCTTCAAAGGCTCCAAAAGCAGGGATCAACTCCCCTGCGGCAAAAACTTGGAGAGTTAATTGCCCAGAAGTCAACTCCTTAACCCGCTTGGCAAATCGCTCAACCCCAGTCTGAAAAAGGGGTGAGTTTGGTGGCCATGTAGAGACTATCTTCCATCTGTGTTTTCTGGTACTAGCCATCACGTTGGGAGCAGCAATTACCGCACCTGCCCCAGCTACCGTAACTGCTCCGGTTTTTTTAAGAAAATCACGCCGTTTAATATTTTTTTGACTCATCTTTCTACGTCCTGAAGGAGAAATAATAGATAGCTAAAAGTGTTAACGCTCCTGGAAGGCTTTATTAACCGATGCATAAATCGGTTTTAACAGATACTCCATCAAAGTTTTTGCACCTGTATGAATATCAGCTTGTACCACCATACCAGG
>JADFYX010000430.1 GCA_015232795.1 Magnetococcales bacterium | reverse complement strand
CTATAATAATACAGTTTCACCGTTTTTATTCATAAGGTCAAGTGGGTCTGACTGCTTGAACTATTCAGGATGGGTTGTTTGTTCTCTCTTCCTCCCAACAAACTGGATTTTCCAATCATTGTGGTCAGCTTTTTTATTCAAGTCGTGGAGTGGTGAGCAGTTGGATATCTCCAAACCCGCCATGGTCATGGCATCCATTATCTGCATGGGAGTCCAGAGAGTCTGCATGAAAGATTGCTCTCCTGCTGCTACAAGTTTTTCTGTAGTATCTCGAACCTCAATAGCGTAGGTAAGAATAGTTCGCTGTCTGAATAGATCGGTTGTAGAGAGAAGGTGGAAAGAAATCTCCTCTTCACCTAATCTGATGACGCTTTTCTTCTCACCAGGGGGTGAGCGAAGTGCTGCAACGCCGTTCCAACAATCAAAGATAATGACTCCACCACTCAGCATCCGGTTGCTTATGGCTCTAAAAAAATTTTGCAACCCTTCACTATCCGGTAGATAGTTAATGACGTTGAACATAGCTATAGCCAAGGAAAAACCACTCTCTTCCAAATTTTCTACTGGGCCGTGGTGGAGAGTGACATTATATATTTTATGATCCTGAAGCTTTTTTCTGGTCTGTTTTAGCATCTGGAGGTCAAGATCGATGGCTGTCAGGGATAGGCCAAGTTTGGCAATCTCCAAGGAGTGACCACCCGTTCCACAACCGATCTCCAATACTGGCCCGACTTTGGCACTGCTCCACTGTTTGGCCAATCTATTGATAGCAGCAACTTCTAAAGCGTACTCCTTGTTGGAAAACAGAGCATCATAGTATTGGTAGAATAGGTCACTTGTCGGTAAAGAACTGGGAGATGACATTACAGACATAGCCAACTTGCTCCTTGCTCATGGTTGCAAAAGTTGGAAGACAAATTCCACGGTTATAAGCGTTAAGGGCGTTAGGAAAATCCTCGTCGTTTAGAGGTATATTCTCTTTGTTGAGTAGCTTTACCAGTGCTGGTTGCATGTGAAGGGGATAAAAAAAGGTTCGAGGTTCAACTCTATTTTGCTCTAGATATGTTAACAGTTCATGGGCCTGATCACAGAGTATGCCTACTCTAAATGGTATCCATTCCGCCCCTGGGTCCGGGGTGAAAAAGGTTACTTCTTTGATGTTGCTCAGTCCCTGCTGATACCACTCAAGTATGGCGAGTTTACGCTCCCGGATTGCATTGAGCTTATCCAACTGGACCAATCCCACGGCACTCTGAATATCGGTCATCCGAAAATTAAACCCCATTTCTGGATGGATGAAGGTTCCTCGGTCTATACGGCCCTGATTTCTTAAATAGAGTAGCTGCTCATAGACCTTCTTATCGTTGGTCACCACCAGTCCACCCTCGGCTGTTGTCAGGGTTTTGTCAGCAAAAAAGGAGAAGGCGGCGGTATCACCAAAAGTACCAGCATGGCGACCTTTATAGTGGACGCCAATAGCCTGGGCTGCATCCTCAACAACCAAAAGTTTATGCCGTTTAGCAAAATCAGCCACTGCATCCATGTCGCAGACCGTGCCGTAGATATGCACCGGCATGATTGCTTTTAAATCCGGGGTGACAAGATGGTCAGCAGCAGATAGATCTATCTGGAAGTTCCGGTGGTTGACATCGATAAATATTGGTGTAGCTCCAACCATGACCACGGCGTTTGCTGAAGCGATAAAGGTAAAGTCAGGAACCATAACCTTATCCCCCGGACCAATGCCCAGACTCTTCAAAGCCAGATAGATCGCCAGAGTACCGTTAGGAGCCAGAACGCCATATTTGGCACCAATAAGTTTTAAGAGACGATCAACGAACTCTTTGGATTTGGGACCTTCTGTTATCCAGTTTTTCTCAAAACAGTCGGCAATGGCTTTATACTCAGACTCTCCTACCCAAGGCATAAATTGCGGTACTTTTTCAATCATGATGTTTTTTTCCTAGGTGTCATAGTGCGGAATATCACATGGCCATGGAGTGCCATTTTTAAAAGAAGCAGTCCGTGTTTTAATACGTTGGTTTTGGATTCACCGTAGGATCTCGGCTGATAACGTATTGGGATTTCATTAATTTTCAAACCAAGTCGGGCTGCACCAAAAAGCAGTTCAAAGTCACCAAATGGATCTTCCATGCCCAAAAATCCCCAGTTATCGTATATCAACTGATAATCCTGACGTCTTATAGCCTTGATTCCACTTAAAACATCTGTCGAATACTGACCAAGAAACCAAGAGAACCATATGGCAAAGACGGAGTTGCCAAACTGATTGGTAAAGGGCATGGCTGCACGGTTGAGAGGGTAGATTAACCGTGATCCCTCAAGAAAATCGCTGCGTTGATAGCGCAG
>JADFYX010000042.1 GCA_015232795.1 Magnetococcales bacterium | reverse complement strand
TGGTGAGGTTCGTGTTTTTCCTGTTTTTGCATGCTCTTCTCATCAGGGTGTTAGTCAGCTATCACTGAGTATACAGGCGGAATATTTCAAGAATTGGGATGAGGGTAATCAGAGTTTTACTTTTGTTCCATTTGTTCGGCTAGATAGTATGGATAACGAGAGAACCCACTGGGATATCCGGGAGTTGACCTGGCTTAAAGTGGGAGAAAATTGGGAAGTTAGAGCAGGATTAAGAAAGCTTTTTTGGGGAGTTGCCGAGTCACAGCACTTAGTGGATGTAATCAACCAGACAGATTTAGTTGATAGCATGGATGGTGAGGAAAAACTTGGACAACCCATGGTTAACCTCTCTTTGCTGGGTGACAATGGAACTTTTGACTTTTTTTTACTCCCATATTTTAGAGAGAGAACATTCCCCGGTGAAAAAGGCCGGCTACGCAGTGGTTATTATATAGATACCGACCAAGCCCAATATGAATCTGGGGCCGAAAATGAGCATATTGATTGGGCTGTGCGCTGGTTTAAATCTTTGGGAGATTGGGATTTAGGTATTTCCCATTTTTCTGGCACCAGCCGTATCCCTACTTTTAGCATAGGAACTGATAGCGATGGTAATTCGGTACTTATACCCTACTACGCTCTTATGGAACAGACCGGGCTGGATTTACAAGCAACAAAGGGTGCATGGCTGTGGAAACTAGAGGCTATTACCCAGCGTAGCCAAGGAGACCGCCACCAAGCATTAACAGGAGGTTTTGAATATACTTTTGTTGGTATTATGGGTTCGGATGCTGATTTGGGCTTGATTAGCGAATATCTTTATGATGATCGTGGGGAATCGGCACCCACTCCCATGGAGAGCGATATTATGATAGGAATGCGTCTAGCATTAAATGACGAGGCCAGCACAGATTTTCTTATTGGCACCAGCATAGATGTAAACCAGCAAAATTTTGCAGTTAGTTTAGAGGGGTCCAGACGGGTTAAAGAAAATTGGAAACTCTCCATAGAAGGTCGTATTTTTGTCGATCCACCCCAAGAAGACCCAATTTATTCAATGCGTCGTGACAGCTATATGCAAATTGAGCTAGCAAGATATTTTTAACAACCTCAAACTTTTGTGGAATCTGGGACAACTTAATTTAATATTTTCTTTTGAAGGTGAACTACCTCTAAAATAAACAGTCCAAACAGATAGAGTGCTATAAGATTTAATTTTACTTTATGATTATTCATGCTGATTCTTCTTGGCTTGATGGGTGATATTGTGAAATTTATTATTTTTATTAGTATGTTATTGATTGTATTAGGGTGTAGCACAAAACATCTTGATGACGCATGGACACAAAGTAAAATAGCATCGTATAACGCTGTAACAGACCCTATGACATGGGCACCAGCTATAGCAGCTACTAGCCTATATCTCACCAAAACAGATGATGAAATAACTGACTATTTCATGGATCACAGCTATTTTAACGATGATAGTCAAGAGTTATATGCTCATTTAAATGAAACAATAACCTTATCGACAGCCTTGTTAGTACCAGATGACAGATGGCAAACAAAAGCCAGAAGGTTTACCGTAGAGACTGGTGCTTACGCTATATCCAGGCAGAGTACTGATGCATTAAAAACAAGTTTTCCCAAAGAGTCCCCCAACGGTAAATGTAAAGATGCTATAGGCTCTCACCATGCTATTAGCCCATTTGCTGGAACTGCAATGACAAGGCGTAATGTAGCCCAGATGAATATTCCTATTTGGGCAAAAAATAGCATTGTTGGTACAAATTATCTGCTTGCATCATCATACACTTTAATAAGAGTACAACAGGGTGGGCACTCATTTGCTGATCAGTTAGTCAGCGTGTCTGTAGGAAATTTTATTGGTTTGTTTGTCCATGATTTTTTTATGTTAAAAGACAAAGAGATTGCAGTGAAGATGTCGCAAAATAGCGCGTATCTGAATATAGGTGTTTTATTCTGAGACTGAGGAACCTGTGGAAAATTTAGTGTTATAGGATGTTGTATAAATGTTGCTGACAACTCCTGATGCAATCACTCTATTAACAACAGGCAATAAATTTAAATCTCCCATGGCAACCACGTAAGCATCCTTACTGGTTAGTAGTCTTTTTTTATCAACATATACAATTCGGCTCTCGGGCCAACGACTGGCAATTAGTTCATCGGTTATATAATATATATTTTCTCTACTTGGATCAGCCATTAGTTCATGAACATAAACCGGAATTTCTGCACTGGTGGTGGTGGTGACAATATTGCTTTTTGGAAAATTGTTTTGAATATAAACTACGCTGTTTGAACCATGTACTGCGACAATGGTATTTTTTCCTGAGTTAATGTCGCTTCTGGTTCGATGCAAATCTACCTCACTGTCAGAAATAAAAGTACCAAGGACCAAGCCGGTTGTATAATAAGGTTCGGAAAGATAGGCTATCTCTGATCTTTCTTTTGTGTAGGAAATTAGGCTAATGCTTAAGTCTGCCACCCCATAACGTAGAGAAGTAAAACGGGATTCCAGGCTTTTTAAACGGGTAAAAACCGCTGTTTTTCCCATCTCTTTGGCAATTAAACGAGCAAAATCTATTGCTGCACCACGCCACTTTTGTGTTTTTGGGTCATATTGACTGATAAAACCCTGCTTATCCCGCACCCCCACCCGTAAAATTGTATCATCTTGAAAAAGGCGGGAAACATGGTTTGATCCTATTTTGGCTGGCTTTTCATCCTCATGGTTTAGCAGTTTAGTTGACAGATCATGACAACGACCGTCAGTTTTATAATCTTCTTTTATCAAGTTTTCAGAGTCTAATGTGATTGACTTCACCAGCCATGTTTCTGGAATTAAATTTGTACTTGGTCTGTTTTCAATAAACTTTGTAAGAGTGTTGCGATACAAAGCTTTTAGTTCGCTGTTCTTGCTACTGTTGTCATCAAACCAAAAAGGGGGACACACTTTCATCCGCACTAAAAGTTCATCCCCTGCCTCCTGCTGTAAAGTAACAACAGCTTTGGCTTTGGTCAAAGAAGGCGATATTGAGAAAATATAGGCGAACAGAGTTGCAACAAGAAATATTACAATATGACCAAGATATTGATTTTTCATGAACTATAGCTCATATATTTCATTTAATTCATACATTATTACTTAATTTTGTTACATGGTCGACTGTTTCAATTAGCAAGGCACATCCAAGGATGTTTCATTTTAGAAATGAAACATCCTTGGATGTGCCTGTATTAATGAAATATCCCTGTTAGAAAATCTCCATTGCATTCAAAATTCCCCCACAGCGATGGTCATCTGTTAAGAAATGTTTAACCAACCTACTTTGAAAATAACGGAAAAATTGTGCAGCAACAGTTGCTGGCTGAGTATCAATCAGTATTAACATCTCCTGAAAGGTATCTGTGATAACCTGATGTTTCTTCTTATGGCTGGTTGTTTCAGGAGTTGAAACTTTAGTGTATAATTTCTCTTCAGCTTTGAAACATAACTCCATCTGTTTTATAAATTTTTTCAGGCTGGTTTTTTGTTTCGATATCTTAGCAGACTCATCCGCAGCAGTGGTAAGATAGTCACTTCCTAGTTCAAACAGGTTGTGATGTCGGTCGTCAATACTCTTAACACCAACCCGGTAAGCATCACGCCAAAGCAACGTGGTAGAGGTGTTTACCTCTGGGTTTAAAATAGAACGGCGACGTCTTTCTGATCGCTCCAGAAGTTTCCAACGTACAATGGGAATATCTCGTACCAACTCTGAGGGAATTTTGTAAATTTCTACATCACTATCGGTTTTGACATCGTAAGTTTGCGGTCTTTCAAATAGTGCTGACTCTTCACCAAAATAGTCCCCAGATCCCAAAGATTCGATCACATCATTATCGACCATACAAGAGACCTGACCGGATTTAATAAGGTTTAAGGTGTGTTTACCTTTCTCTTTAATAAACTTACCACCCTTATAAGTTACAACCTCAATTGCTTGGGCAATTTGGCTCTGTTTGGGGTAGGATATTGCCTCTCCAAATAGCTCTGTATTTTGCAAAAACTCACGTAGCTGATGTATAGCCTTGATCTGGGCATAATAGTTGTTCTTTTTCACAAAACCAAGATAGAGACGACCTGGTAAACGTATAGCCCTTACAAAACTAGAAGCCCGATATGTTTGTTGTGAGATACTCCGGTAGAGACAGGATAGTTCTCCCAACAGACTACCAGCAGACAGAACACCAGAAACTCCCATACCACCATGTAATGTCTCAACAGTACCGGTCAAAACAAGATAAATATCGTCACTTATCTCTTGCTCTTTATAGATGATGCTGCCGGGATTGAATGTGATAACTTGATTATTTAAAAGACTTCTAATCTGATTTTGCGGTGCATCAGGAAAGTAAGTACACATATACTCAACAGCAACTCGCATGGCAGATTCTGTATAATCAGGTATCAAAATATCTGTGGTACCAAAAGATGCACTTGAGCCAATTTTACGTTGTTCACCTGTTAATGGAGCAGAATTGTGTGAAAGGATGATTTTTTTTGATTTATCCCCTCTAAAATCGGTAGCAAAACCGTGGATCATACCACCACCAATATCAATTTTCTTTAGATTTGCCGGTAGGGAATATTTTTCTATCACCTGATCATAAAACTTTTTGGACACCCCTTGTTTTTCACCATCTTTACTGATCATTCCTTCAAGAACACTCAACGAGACAATATCGGCATAGTGGGCATAAGAGTGGTAACCATCTTCTGCCAAAGTACGGAAAATAAATATATTGGTTTCTACTGGATGGGGTGAATAGAGAGGCTTAATTTCTAAACCTTCATAATCATTCCATTCATCAGCTACTAAATCGTGTGTCTCAAAATAGTGGTAGAAATCTTCCTCTTCTATAGAGAGGAGCACAGCAAGTTTTTTGGCAACAGATGCCCGTACAAGAGGTGTGGAAAAATATTTTATCCGATGGCCTGCCCTAATAAGAGCGGTAATACCACTAAAATGATCATCATGGGCATGTGTATGGAAAATGCCTTTAATTTCACTAATACCAATTCCCAATGATTCCAAGCTGTAGAGAATATTTGGACCTGCATCAATGAGATATAGATGACCTTGGTACATTAAAATACTGGACATACAAGGACGGTTGATATCCCATCCATCACCCTCACCAGAGTGGATTACCCCAAAATACTCTCTTTTAAATTGATATTGTCCAAGAGGATACGGCGGTGTATAGCTTTCACCAGGATCAAGATTAAGATCAACTGAGACAGTCTCATCTCCATAGCTAATTTCGAAAATATTTAGTTGAACCCTGCGAATTGAGACCCCTTTGCAAATTTCAATTGTTTGGTTTTCCAGAGGTATGGCATCGAGTAAACTGTCAGAAGGACGGATACTACCAAAAGCAAACTTCAGTTTAAGGCGCATCATCTCATCAGCCTGTTCTTCAGAGATGCCCGTCTCCATAATCTCCTCTTTGGAGATTAAACCGTAATTACCACGGTAGATATAGCCCATTTGCGCTTGTACTTGGTCTGGTGCGCCAATCAACCGAGGTTTTACCCCAGTATTATTTGGATGGTTGGGAATAATCATACCTTGGCGATAGAGCATCTGGAGTACTGGAAACTCAGCCAAATTTGAAAAGTGACCGTTTTGCACAAGAACATCCGATAACAAAATGGTATTTGGTCCTGTCTCAAAGGTGGCACCATCCTGCTCGGTACTGACGATTAGACCACGCTTCATCAAATGTTTAACAGAGTCTGCAGGACAACCACAGAGCATATAGAGATCAACATCCGGTATCGCTATCCAATGCATACCGTTTGTAATGTTAATTTTTGTTATTCTCTTGATTTGTTTCATTTAAATCGTCCTCCTAATCTTCCCTCGGACATAAACCATCTTACTGATAAAACCAGTAACAAAAAAACTATGTAACCTACCGTAACAAGACAGATTACACACGTTCATATTCACCAATTCATCATACACTATTAATTTACAATTTAAAAATATTCCTGATTTTTTATATACAGGACCATCAAGATGGATATTTAGTAAAAAAAATGCACTAAACAGCTTATTCCAATCCACCAACATGCCAAAAAAGCAACCTGGGTATTGGGGTATCGCCAATATGATCTATACGAACCCGCGACAGAGCTGCAAAGGGAATCAACAGCCGGGATAGGTTTTGGAGGGGAATGCCCAACAACATACCGATGGTTACACGAATTACCCCACTGTGGGCTATAAGCAGTATATGCTCTCCTTTAGAGCTGTTGAGCATTGTCTGCCATGCCTTTACAATACGATCATGAACATCTTTTATTGCCTCACCTTCTGGGGGAGTATGATCCATTGGGTTACGCCAAAAATTTTGCACATGTTCACTATACAGCTCATCATCCAAAAGTTCCTGTCTGGTTTTTCCCTCCCAGAGACCAAAATTCATCTCACGAAAATCTTGTTCTATAACTACAGGAAGAGAGAGAGTTTCTCCTGTTTTTATGGCAAATTGTGAACAACGCTTTAGAGGGGATGTGACGATTTTCTGCCAGGAAGCAGGATAGTCATCAACAGTTTTTTGCATCTGCTCCCACCCTTGGGCAGATAATGGGTCGTCTAGAGTTCCCCGGTATTTTGAGCCCCCTTGGGGTTCGCCATGCCGCAGGAAATCTATGGTAGTTGATGGGTGGGTAGCCATATGGTGAATGTTCTCTATTCTATAAAGGCAGCAACAAAAGCATCCCGGCTAAATTTTTTGCTAAAATCCTTTTGAGCATCACGGGCCAGATCTTTATCTTTATAATGACCAAAACGCACCAAATAGATGGTTTTGCCAGTTTTTTTATCTAACCGTTGCTGGATAAACAGCTCCCCACCCTTTTTATTCAGGCTATCCCGTACCGTTACGGCATCTTTTTCACTGTACAAAGCGGCTATTTGCACTGTCCAGCGAGGTTCGTCATTTACAACAGGAAATAGAGTATTTATTTGATCAACCAGCAATGGTGATGACTCCTCATCATGAGCCATGGGTTGAGGAACCCCCTCCTCACTGTTTAAAATAAGATCAAACCCTTCACCTTGAGGCGTAAGTTTACCCAACACTTGCAAAAGTTCAAACATTGAAAGATTAACTGCAAACTGGCTTTTTACCTGTTCTATTTGGGCGGAAAAAAGCTCATTTTGAGCATCCAGTAGATCCAAGGAGGTTCGGGAGCCAACCTGATATTCTTGATCTACACCATCTTTTGCCTCTTGAGTTGCGGTTACGGCAGTTTTTAGGGCTACATCAGTGGCTTTGGCACTTTGAATTTTAGCAAGCACCTGTTTTAACTCTCGCACAGCTTGCAGACGTAACAGATCTAAATCAGCCTGTTTATTGTCCCGGTTTGATTTGGCTTGGTTTATCTGTGCAGTTGTTAAGCCACCAGAATAAAGGGGCAGAGATGCCGCAAGGGTAATAGAAAAAGCATCTATAGCGTTATCAGTTGTTGATGTGGCAGGGTTCCAGGTTCTAGAACCACTTGTTTGCAGAGACAGCGTGGGATAATGTCCAGCTTTTGTTACTTCAATAAGCTGTTTCTCTCCTTGTAATCTGTATTGAGCAGAAAGAAGATCCGGGCGGTTTTTTACCAAAGGTATTAGTTTATCTAAATTTTGTGTTGGCAAATCAGACAGTACAATTGGGATTTGCAATCCATCAGGAAAAGGAATTCCGGCAATTTCTTGAAATTTTGCTGCAACAATTAAACTATCTCCATTTTGTCGAATCCAAGCTGCCTTGGCTATTGCAACTCTGGAAATAGCTTGGCTCACATCAGTTTTAGTCACCTCTCCAACTGAAAACCTTGCCCGTGTTGCCTCTAAATGGTGTTCGGTTACCTCAAGGTTGTTTTTTGCTAACCTTGCCACCTCTCTAGACTCTATAAGAGCAGTTGCAGCCTGTATCAGGGAAAAATAGACTCGTTGTCTAACCCCTTCCAAATCCCGTTCCAAAGATTTTACCTGGGGGTCAACCCGGTCCATCTCACGGATAGCAGAAAGGTTAAACAGGGTTTGGCTGGCTTTAAGGGATAGGGAGTGAGGATCATAGTTTGTACTCCCATCCTGCCAGTCACTGTTGGTATATGATGACTGCCAATCCAAAGACACAGTAGGAAGCACAACAGCTCTTGCTTGAGCATATAGGGTCATAGCTGCTGCAAGACGGGCCTCAGCCTGTTTTATTTGATTGTTGGTAGCTAACGCCTCCTGCACTGATATGTAAAACAGTGCCAAAGGTTTTTCGGCAGTTGCATTTGCATATCCAGAATATAAAAAGCAGAGGCTGGCTATACCCCATATTTTAAGCCATTTCTTTATGTACATTATGTTAAACCTGTGCAATTCAATAACTTTTATTAATCTTGGGATTATATCATATCATTTTAGCAAAAGAAATATCTCGTACACATTGAGACAAACCTTGCGGAACAAAAAAGAAAAATAGTACAAACAACCCACTTAAGGAAATTTTTGTGAATTTTAAAAGAGCAGATTAATTCACTCATGAGACGACTTTCAAGAAGGTGATCATCCCCTATTGATATGAGACTCCTTCAATAAGTTCCTCATTTTGATACAAATTTAAAATTCATAAAATATCTACGGTAAATTAATTCTCTATTAATGGTTAACGTATTACAATGTCTACAACTCAAGCTTTGCACAACCTCTATAAAAATGTTAGCAGTAGAATTATTGGTCAGGAGACACTGGTAAAAAGGCTGTTGATAGCCCTGTTAGCAGATGGCCATCTTTTAGTTGAGGGAGCACCTGGCCTTGCCAAAACAAGGGCCATCAAAGTTTTAAGCAGTGGTATTGATGGGGATTTTCAACGTATTCAATTTACCCCAGACCTTCTGCCAGCAGACTTAACTGGTACCGATATTTTTCGCCCCCAAGAGGGAACCTTTAAATTTCAACCCGGCCCTCTGTTTCACAATCTTATTTTGGCTGATGAGATAAACCGTGCCCCTGCCAAAGTACAATCCGCCCTATTGGAAGCAATGGGAGAGAGACAGATTACCGTAGGCTCCACAACCTACCACCTACCCGATATGTTTCTGGTAATGGCTACCCAAAACCCTATAGAACAGGAGGGAACCCACCCCCTGCCGGAAGCTCAACTTGATCGTTTTTTAATGTTGATACGTATTGACTACCCCAACTATGAAAGCGAGAGAAAAATATTGCAATTAGTAAGGGAAGAGATTCGAACAAATAGGGGTGATGAGTATCCCATAGAAGGAGAAATTATTGATAAAGATACCCTGTTTGCAGCAAGGCATGAAGTATTAGAACTACACATGAGCGAAAATCTTGAGACCTACCTGCTACAGATTATCATGACCACCCGAGAACCAAGCATACTGGGAGGTAAATATGCCAATATTATCCAATATGGGGCTTCTCCACGGGCTACCATTGCCTTGGATCGTTGCGCCAGAGCAAATGCTTGGCTGGAAGGACGTGATTTTGTCACCCCGGAAGATATTCAAACATTAGCATATGATGTCCTAAGACACCGTATTTTATTAACCTTTGAAGCTGAAGCAGAGGGTATTACAACAGATCATTTTATCAGCAAACTCTTAGCTTCAGTACCAGTACCGTGAGTATTAGCAGTCGCTTTTTAAGAGGGAGAAAAGCAAACGCCTCTTCCCTAAAAGGTAGCCCGGTAAAGGTCCATGCCAAAGAGTTGATAGCTCTGCACCAAGAGTCCAGAGGGACAAAGTTAAAACCCACTAGAATCCGCTCTGAGCAAAGTGGTCAATATATTTCTTCTTATATTGGCAGGGGTATGACTTTTGCTGAAAGTCGCCCATATCAAAGTGGCGACGATGCCCGACATATGGATTGGCGGGTGACAGCTCGTACCGGAAAACCCTATACAAAATTGTTTCAGGAAGAGAGAGAACGCTCCATAATTCTTTGGGTTGATTTTCGCTCTCCCATGTTTTTTGCCACCCGCGGTCGCTTTAAATCGGTACAGGCAGCAAGAGCTGCTGCCTGGATTGCTTGGGTTGCAAGATATAACAACGACCGTATTGGTGGCCTGATTTTTTCTGAAAAACAACATTGGGAACTACGCCCAAAAATTGGCGACAAAGCAGTTTTAAGATTTATTCACACTTTAAGCAGTGCTGCTAAAGAGAGTTTTGCTCACAAAGATATTGGCATAGCAAATGGTGAGACGATTTTGACCCAATCACTGGTGCGTCTCAGGCGGGTAGTAAAACCGGGAAGTCAAATTTTTCTCTTGAGTGACTTTCGTAACCTTAACCAAACCGGAGAAGCCCATTTAAAGCAACTTGCTAAACATAATGAGATGGTAATTATTTCGCACTTTGATCCCTTGGAGAGATCGTTACCCCAACCGGGGCTATACCCGGTAGATTTCGGCCACGGCATGCAGCTTCTCAACACCCAAAATCCTAAAAGTCGAGAACATTTTCAATCGCAATTTAACCATCGACAAGAGCATCTACAAGAGCTATGCAGGAAATTAAACGGTTATTTTTTGACCATCTCCACCCCTGACGATGCCATAACTACTCTTAAAACTGCCTTTCAGAGTTAGCGAAACAGGTTATGAATCCAACACAAAACCAACAACTACCCCTCCATGATATTCATCTGCCCCAAGCCATATCATGGTGGCCCCTTGCTCCTGGCTGGTGGTATTTATTTGGTTTGATAATAGTGTTAACTGGGTTAATTTATGCAGTGTGGCGTTGGTATAAAAAAGGGGCATTGAGAAGAGAAGCGTTGGATAATCTTGCTAAAATTGCAGAGAGATACAAAAAAACAGGAAACCATGGAGAGCTGGCCCAAGAACTATCAATACTCTTACGTCGTGTTGTTATTTCCAGCCAAAACAGATCCCTGGCAGCAGGATTAACAGGAGAGAGATGGTTGCAGTTTCTAGATACCCACAATCCTGTAAAAGACCCAAAAAGCAATTTTAGCTTTCAACACGGCCCAGGTAAAATCCTCATTACAGCTCCTTATAAACCTCACGTTGAAAAAGAAGAGGTAGAAAATTTATTAACTCTCTGTAACTCATGGATAAAAAACAGTAATATTAACAATTATACCAGCAATAAATGAAATTATCTCGTAGAAATTTTAGCTAAAACAAGAGCAGTATAATCATATAGGTAATGGTTGACTTTATTTATTGACTTTTTGAGTTGTTTAACATAATAGTCAGCAATAACTACTTCTTAATGCAAATTTTCTAACTAAAAAGAAACAGGCAATATATTGAGTTACTCTCCCAACAATAATAACAATCAACAACTCACAGTCGATGAGGCATACAAACAGGCTCTTGATCATTATAACGAAGAAAGATTCGCAGAAGCTGATAAGCTTTGCAGAATAATTCTTAAAACACTCCCAAATTATATTAATGCTTTTAACTTACTTGGGATTATTGCACAGAGATATAGCCGTCATGATTTGGCAATAAAGCAGTTTCAACAAGCTATCGATATCGACAACAGCAGGCCATTGTTATACTACAACATGGGAATTTCACTTTATAAACAAGGACGAACAGAAGAGGCAATTCTAGCTATTAAATATGCTTTGTTTAAAGATCCAAATAATAGTCAAATTTCTAATTATTTAAAAAGTATCACCCCTAAACCTTTTTCAAATATTAAAATTGACATAAAACAAGAACAAGCAAAAGAAACTTTACAACAAGGAATATTCTACCACCGATCTTGCCAGTTGGATGAAGCTGTAAAGTGTTATCAAAATACTCTTGAAATCCAACCAGAAAACATTGAAGCACTCTCTAATGTTGGTGCAGCATTGCATGCCAAAGGTGAGCTAGAGCTAGCAATTTTCAGCTTACAAAAAGCAATTTCTTTTAATCCAAATTATGCTCAATCTTACTCCAACCTAGGAGTTATATTTCAAGAGCAAGGAAAATTTGATCTAGCTGTTGCTAACTACCAAAAAGCATTATCAATCAAACCTTTTTTTACAGAAGTTCTCGAAAATCTTTGCAATGTTGTTCATGAGCAAAAAAAGCTGGATAAAAACCTTGTAAGAGTAAAAGCTAGAGTCGGATTTTTCTGGGTAGGTAAAGATATTACAATTGCCACAAATTTGGTAAAATCAGCAAGGTTGATTCATAACCAGAATATAGACATATTTCAACTGACCGACCTCAACACACCAGATGTTCCAGGAGTGACTAATGTGCTACGAGGCGACCTTTCAAAGGACATCATGCTGGCCCGCTTGCAGGCATACCAAAATTTAAAATTATCAGACCAATACACATTATTTTGTGATGCAGACTGCATATTTATCAATAAAATAGAGTTAAACCCACAATTAACTCCCG
>JADFYX010000429.1 GCA_015232795.1 Magnetococcales bacterium | reverse complement strand
TTTAACCCGTCAGGTTGAGGGGCTAATTGCCCAAGCTTTTGATATTATCAACCAGTTGCAAACCCCCGTATTGGCCGTAGATATCCCCTCTGGTGTCAGTGCTGATAGCGGTAAAATCTTGGGGTGTGGTTTAAAAGCCCAATGGACAGTGACCTTTGCTGCCGAAAAAATTGGCCATCGTATCTATCCCGGGGCTGGGCTTTGTGGGGAGATAATTACTGTTCCTATTGGTATTCCCAAACAATTTATTGATGACGACAACCATACCGTTGCTAGAAACCAAATGGATGATTTAGCCATACCCAACCGCAAGACAGATGGTCACAAGGGAAACTTTGGACATCTGCTTATAGTTGCAGGTAACGTTGGTAAAGAGGGAGCGGCAACTTTAACTGCCTTGGGAGCCTTACGAACTGGGCCAGGACTAGTTACAGTCGCCACACCAGAATCGGCCCGCCAGATTATTGCTGGCAAACTTACCGAAGCCATGACAATTCCCCTTTCTATAGATGGCAATCAACACGAACTTGCAACCAATTGGCTGTATACTATCCAGGATTCTGCAATCAAACCAACAGCCATAGCTATGGGGCCAGGGTTAGGTACCCAAGAAAATTTTACTATCTGCGTACAAGCTTTGACCCTGCATTGGAAGGATATTCCCATTATACTTGATGCAGATGCTCTCAACCTATTAGCCTTATCAGGTGGTCAGGTAAAAATTATCACTCAAAAACGCGGTGCACCCCTTATTCTTACCCCACACCCCGGTGAGTTGGCTCGCCTTCTCCAGCTTACGGTAGCGGAGATACAGAAAGATCGTTTGGCAATTGCCGTAACAACAGCTAAAAAATGGCAAGCTTGGCTAGTGTTAAAAGGAGCAGATACCATAATAGCTGCCCCTGATGGTCGAGCCTGGATCAATGATAACGGCAATTCAGGTTTAGCTTCTGGCGGAAGTGGAGACCTTCTTACCGGAATTATTGCGGGTCTCTTAACACAAGACTGGCCTATAGAGACAGCAGTTCGCTGTGGGGTGTGGCTCCACGGAGCTGCTGCTGATGCTGCTATTGTTGCTGGCAACAGTGAATCTGGACTACTGGCCCAAGATATCCTTCCCTTTGTGATAAAACTTCAGAACACTCTAACGAACTGTTAATATAAATGATTTTTGTAGATTTTCAACATTCAAACAGAAAACACAAGAAAAAGTTTCTTTGTGTCACGCACCATTTTAGCTATAATGCCCAACTTTCAAAGAGATGTTAGTTCTGATAAGCAACTGCTCAATATATATTAAAAATTTAATATTATCAGACTATTCCATTAACTATCATAGTTATCTTGGTTACATTGTTTTTGCAATCATGCTTGACTGTAAAAGTGAGTAAATAAATGGCAGCTAAATCAACGTCGCAAGAGCCAGAGTTTCAGACAGATGCTACCAAACAGATTCAAGATGAGATAACCACCCGTTGTTCATTAAATCCCGATTTTGCTCAACGGATTGGAAATTTTGGTTTTATTGAGTTGGAAGATAGCTGGGGTGATGAAGCGACAATTATCAACACAGCCCGTATCTCTACCACCAACCATCGTTTGGAAAATTTAAAAGATTTTGGTGATAAAGATCGCAACCTGCTCTACCACCTCCTCTCCCATAACCATGGCACCCCCTTTGAGACGGTACATTTTCGTTGGCGGATTATCGCCCCGATATTTGTCTTACGGCAGTGGATGCGCCATAGAATCTGTTCATTTAATGAGTTTTCTCAACGTTACCGGATGCCGATAACTGCTTTTTTCATACCCGATGCCCAAGCTAGAACAGTAGATGGGTTTCAGGTTATTACCGATGAACAGAATGAACGTTACGAAAAATTAATGAACTCTCTCCATGAATTTTACCAAACAGAGTATACCGAGGTTTGTAAAAGATTGGATGCTGCCGAAGCCAGTGGTGAGATAAAAAAAATTGCCGGGGGTCGTAACCCCTACCGAGCCAGAGCAAGAGAACTCTTACGCAACGCCATGCCGGTTTCTACCTACTCTGATCTTTACTGGACGATAAATTTCCGCTCGCTCATGAACTTTTTTGCCCTGCGTCGCAAACCAGATGCCCAACAAGAGATCCGCCAGTTTGCTGATTGTGCTTATAAAATGTTTCAACTACGTTTTCCATTATTAGCCGAAACCATGAACCGTGTCATAGAAGAGCGGTCGCAAAAAGAGGGGTAAATTTAAATTATTGATTGCAATCAACAAACAATAGCAACCTTTTTTGCAATAAATTATTTTATATTTTCAACGATGTTTATAATAAATCCCATAATAGTAAATTTTTTTGTTGCAATTTGAAAAATAGAGTCTCATATTAGCATTTAATAATATTCGAATGAAGAAAT
>JADFYX010000428.1 GCA_015232795.1 Magnetococcales bacterium | reverse complement strand
AACTGACCCAACACTGAAAGAGCCGGAGTATCTTCATGGTTATAAGGGACACAAGGGTGAACACGGGCGCAAAAATTAACTGTGGTTACAGTTGCCCAACCAACTTTTTGTGATTTTTCAGTTGTATCACTGTAAGAGAGAGCTGTTCCATCTCCCACTGGAGATTGTGGTATAGCGTTATTAAACACCTCTTGTACCTGTTTGGCTTTTTCTCCTTCAGCTACCAACAAAAGTTGCCGGGGAGCGATTAACAACCTATCGCGGATTTTTTTTAGTTTATTGGCAAACTCTTTTAAATTTGCTGGATTATTCAAGCTATCATCCAGGGTTTTAAGACGTTGTATTGCCCCTATGCCCCCCCAACGGTCTTGAATAGCAGCAACCCTGCTTACCCTGGCTGATGCAGCGGACATGGCTAACATATGACCATTATCAGTCACACGCATTTCAGCAGCAGCTCGCATTTGCGACACCAGTTCTCGCAACCTTGGAAGTTCATCAAATCTGGCAGATTCCAGGGTATCTTTTATAATAGATGCCAATTTTTCATGGTTACGCCAGAGAGCCTTACCAGAGACAATAAAATAGCTACGAAATTGATTAAAATCGTCAATAAGACCACGAATACCAAACCTTGCCCCTACTCCACCTGTATAGGCAGATTGGTAGGCTTGGGTCTCAAGATAATCCCGTGAACCACTACCTACCTCAGCAAGACATGAGGAGAAAATAGGCATCAAGTCGATTAATTCATCCTCCATCTGTGGCACATTTACCACCACCTGTTGATATACCAAGCGGTTGGTTGGCTGATCAAAAAAATGCAAGGGAATTTGCTCCATTTTAATCTCTTCACCAACGGGGATTGGCAGATCGGCAGGTACATCTTGCAGTGTTACCCTTGGTAGAAGCTCTGGATCATCTTCACTGTCCTGGCGTTTTTTCAGATCGGCAGATTGCTTTAGCAAACGTTGGCAATCTTCACTGCTCAACCCTTTTTTCATCTCAGCAAGTCGCTGGGCTTCTAGCTTGTCTTTTTTGGCATTAAGCTGGCTATCAGGTGTTAAAACCACACGTACCCGGTGCTGGTTGTCAAGCAGAAGTGTTTTGACTAAATTTTTAACAAAGTTAGGATCTTTAATCTCTGTTCGCAGTTTTTCTATTACAGGATCAAGGGCTAAAGCTGCAACTGGGTCTCCACCATTCAGAGCAGCATTTAGAGCAGTAAGCATTAAATTAAGGCCGTATGGCATGCCATCACCACCAATTTCACGCCGTGATAGCTCTAATTGGTGCAGTACAGACTCGGCCCGTTCAATCTCTACACCTTGGTCTGCTACTTTTTGCAAAAGATCTAAAATCTCTTTTTCTACTGCATCGGCGCGGTCTGCCTCTGACCCTTCTAAACCACAAGAGAACACCATCTCATGGGCAGAATCATCTAAACCACATGCAGGAGAAGGAGCTGTACCTAGTTTAGACTGCTCTAACACCTTGAGAAGTGGTGATGAGCTATTGTCCAGTAAAACTGCGGAGAGCATATGGGCTTTTAGCAGTGTCTCCTGGTCAAAACTGTGGCCTAGCAACCAACTTAATACTATGTGGGTTTTGTTAGAGCTATTATCTTCACCATCAAGAGCATAACTTCCTTCTACTTTAAGAGGTTTATCCCGTCGCTGCTCATCACAAACCTGCATGTCAGATACATCTAAGGGGCTAAAACGTTTTAAGGCTAGCTCTTCAAATTTTGCTTGATGTTCGGCTGCTGGTATATTGCCAAAGGTCATAAATACCGCATTAGATGGATGATAATGCTTTGCGTGAAAGGCTTTTAGCTTATCCCAAGTTAGCTCAGGTATGTGTTCTGGACTGCCACCACTATTAAAACGGTAGGTGGTGGTGGGAAAAATATTGGCTGATATTTTTTCATATAGCACCCGAACCGGGGAGCTCATAGCTCCCTTCATCTCATTGTATACCACTCCTCTGAACACAAGATCGGAATCCACATTATCAGGATCTTCAAACTCAACCCTAAAACCCTCTTGGGCAAAATCCAACTCTGCAAGGTTGGGAAAAAAACTGGCATCCAGATATACTTGCAGAAGATTGTCAAAATCTTTGCGAGATTGGCTGGCAAAAGGGTAAGCGGTCCAGTCGCTGGAGGTAAATGCGTTCATGAAGGTGGCAAGGGATCGGCGCAACATCATAAAAAATGGATCACGAACCGGGAAGTGTTCACTACCACAAAGGGCGGTATGTTCCAAAATGTGGGCCACACCTGTGGAGTCTTCCGGTACAGTTAAAAAAGCTACCAAAAAAGCGTTGTGGGCATCGTCTGCTGCAAGATGCAGATGTCTGGCTCCAGTTTTTTTGTGTTTATAAAGCTCTACCTTAATGTGCAAGGAGT
>JADFYX010000427.1 GCA_015232795.1 Magnetococcales bacterium | reverse complement strand
GAAAAGATGATAAAAATTCGTAGGTCAAGCCAACATAATGGACATCGTATGGTGAGACCCGACCACCAAACATCATTCGCATGATATGAAACTGCGTATTTATAATTTTACCTGATTCTAAGGTTAATTGAGGAGGTAATTCAGGGCTGACAAACAGCCTGCATAAAGTATCAAGATTCGGTACGCTTATACTTATCAATCCTTGGGGTTTAAGAATCCGGTAAAATTCTTTCAGGGTATGTGGCAAGGCTTTATCATAACCAAGATGCTCCAAGACGTGAGAGGCATATATTTCTGTAACTGAAGAGTCAGCAAACTGCGAAAGATCGCTACAGTCCCCAAGAAAATCTACCCCCTCACCTGGAATGGCATTAAGTATCTTCCATCCTGGTTTTACTTGAACTCCCCCAATGTGGAGACGTAAAGGGTCTGAATTGCTGTTATTGGAAGGCATGGATTAAACCCTTTTATACTGCATTAATTTATTACGTAGCAAAGAGTGGTAAATTCTTAAATTATTTAGATAATCTAGATTTATGTCAACATTATATGGCTAACTATTGGCTTTACACCACTTTTTCCAGAGTTGCCGATATATTTTTTCTACTGCTGCCACATAGAGTTGCGAATTACCCAATACCGATTTTTCAAAATTACCACGTAACTCCTGCCGTAGAGTCGCAAGGGTTTTTATGTCGTTGGCAAAACTCATAGCTTTTTCCACATACTCATTGTCACTTTTTGCCCGCCAATCATCCAGCTCCAACACATGCAAAATAGATGCGCTTGTTGGGCAGCGGGTTTTTTGTTCATGGGTCAATACGGGAACACCCATACGTAAGGATTCCAAGGTTGTCATACCCCCATTGTGGGGAAATGGGTCTAGCATAATATCAACTCTGCCGTGGGTTTGTTGATGTTCGATTTTTGAGGTACTGCCAAGTAATAAAATGAGACGTTGGGGTGATATGCCCTCTTTTTGAAAAAAATGTTGGGTCTCTTCTATATAGTTTGGTGAGTGGAGAGTTCCTGTTTTAATCAACAGTTTGGCAGTGGGAAGGCGACGTAGTATTTCAGCCCACAAGGAGTAGACATCGCTGTTGTATTTTTCAATGCGGTTAAAAGCCCCAAAGGTAACATAGCCATTTTCAAATACTGGTGGTTTTGTTACTTGGGGAAATGGCCTGTCGGCATACATATGAATTACACAAGGTAGGTCTATGATCTCTTCTGTATATTTTTTACGTTGATCTTCTGGAATAAAAATAGGGTCGGCAAAAAGATAATCCATAGCAGCCATATTGGTGCCGTGGGGATAACCCCATGCTGTAATTTGAACAGGGGCAGGTTTATGGGCAAAAGTCAGCAAACGGTTGCCGGGGGTGTGACCTGCCAGATCAATTAGAATATCTATGCCATCCTGCTTTATCTGTTGGGCAAGTGACTCGTCATCCATCTGTTCAGTTTGCAGCCAAGAGGTTGCTTTTTTCTTGAGTTTTTGGGTTAGCTCATCTTGTTTAGTGTTTCCCACATAACAGAATGTTTGGAAATTTTCTTGGTCATGGTGCAATATACAAGGGCCAAATATATAAGCAGCAGAGTGTCGCCAAAAATCTGCACCTACATAACCAATGCGCAATATTTTATCTGGGTCTGGGCTGTTTTTGCATGGTGACCAACTGGATTTAAGAGGCTCACTGTGGCAGTTGGCCCATTTAATGCGCTCTGTTTGAAAAAGATCGGAGTTTATATCGGCAAATACATCGGTGCAGAAAATCAGGTTGTTGTGGGCATTTACAAAATCAGGATCAATGGCAATTGCTTTTTTAAAACATAAAACCGCCTCTCCTAGCTTGCTCTGCTCTTTTTTGGCAATCCCCATATTGTTAAATGCCGCAGCAAATTCTGGGTTGATTGCTACGCTTTTTTGGTAGTAATTAACCGCTTCTTCCAGTCTGTTCTGTTTTTGGCGGATGACCGCAATATTATAATGAGCATTTGCATAATCTGGGGAAAGGGTAATTACCTTTTTGTAGTTGCTAATGGCATCTTGGAACTTGCCTTGTTTTTGCAAAACAACACCCAAATTGTAGTAAGCATCAATATAGTCTGGTTTATTTACAATTGCCTGTTTATAACTGGCAATTGCAGCATCCAACATATTTTGTGCCTCTAAAACAATACCCAAATTATAATGTGCATGGGCAAAGTCCGGTTTTAATGCGATAACTTTTTGGTAGCTGGCAGCAGCTTTGGCTAATTCATCCCGGTTTTGCTGAACAATAGCAAAATTATAGAGAGCTTTTACATTATCTGGGTTGGTTTCTACCGCTTTTTGATAAATTAAATATGAGTCGTCAAGCTTGCCTTGTTCTTGTAATATATTACCAAGATTACAGTAAGCGTCCACATAGTCAG
>JADFYX010000426.1 GCA_015232795.1 Magnetococcales bacterium | reverse complement strand
TAAACTTGCCTATAGTTTTCGCGCCAACAGTACTGGGGATTTTGCCATGGTAGATGATTTTTATCTCTATTATGCTGGTGATGCTGCCCAACCATGGGTTGTGCTCTCCCATACAGGTTTTGCTGAAGATGGCGCAACTATTATTACCTATGGTGGTATGTTGGGGGTTGCCATGGAGGCAGCCAACACTCTGTTGCTGGATCATGAAATTCCCACCCGTTTGTTGTTGCCCGGCTGTCTATACCCTTTTGATGCTGCTGGTTGTATGCGTCTGCTTGCCGATACAGGTCCGGTTTTGTTGTTGGAGGAGGGGTCTACACCCTTTGGTTTTGCCGCTGAAGTAATAGCTACACTTAGCGAAGCCGGGGCGTTAAAAAACCGGGCTGTGGGTCGCGTTGGCATGGAGGGGCCAGCAATTCCTGCAAGTTTGGTAATAGAGGAGCGCAGTTTGCCAGGAGCCGATGCTGTGGTAAGATGTATGTTGGCTTTAAAGGAAGAAAAATGACATCAAAAACCATAACAGTACCGCAAATTAATGTTAACGAGACCACAGTATATGTGGTTGAATGGCTCGTTGCTTCTGGCAGCAAGGTAAATGTCGGTGACCCTGTTGTGGCGGTAGAAACATCAAAAGCAGTGGTAGAGGTGGAGGCCCAGGTGGCAGGTTTCCTGCGCCATGAAGCCCAAATTGGTGTGGAGCTTAAAGTCGGAGGGACTTTGGGCTGGATAGATTCTGCATTAAAAGCGGTGGATAAGGTTGTAACAGAGCCTGCCTTGGGCAAACAAAAAATAAAAGCCACAGCCAAAGCACAACAACTGGCTGAAAGGTTCGCTATTGATCTTGCTACTTTAGCAAAACGGGGAATAATTACCGAAAAAGATGTACAGCAAGCTATTGATAAACAGATGCCGGACACCACCCCCACAAATGCGCAACCATCCTTAGAGTTTCCTGATATAGCCAACCCCCTGAACGCTGTTCAAAAATCAGCTATGCGTGTGGTTATGCGTTCTACCCAAGAACAGGCAGCAACCTTTATGCTGGGTGAGGTGGATGTTACCAATACTCTGCCGCTGTTAAAGGAGTTATCAACAAAAGATCGTTCCATAAGTAACTATACCATGGCTGATCTGTTGCTACATCAAACTGCCAGGATATTGATGGAGTTTCCCCGATTGAATGCGACGTTGGTGGCTGCTGGGTTAGTAGAGCATAGCTCCATTGATGTGGGTGTTACCATGGAGATTGAAGAGCAGTTATATATGGGGGTATTGCAAAATTGTGAACAGCTATCAATTGCTGAAATTGCCAAAAAACGCATGGCCATATTGTTGGATCTTATGCGGGGTAAGGGCCATGAAGCAGTCACCCGTCGTGGTACTTTTTCGGTGACGGTATTGGACCAGCCAGAGGTGCATCATCAGGTGCCGATTATTTTTCCTGATCAAGCCGGAATACTAGGTCTGGGTGGAGTGCGCCAGGAGGTGCGAGTTGGGGCTGATGACAAGCCGGCGGTGCGCTTGGTTGCAGGCTTGTCTCTCTCCTATGATCACCGTTTTATCAACGGTCATTATGCCGCCCGTTTTCTGAAAGCTATTTCTGCAAGGATTGTTGAACCCCAAGGGTTGAACAATGTTTAGTAATAACTATCCTCAGCTACAGATATTAAACGCAATATTTAGTGATAAATACCCTTTTATGGGCTCTACAATCAGCAACGGTTATGCTGCTTTTGGCGATTCTTGGGCTTCTGAGGTTGAAGAGTTACTCACCGTTATGTTTGCCAGCTCTGAAAAATTGACTAAGGCTGTGGACGGTTATGTACGTTTTTCCATGGATGTCAGTCGTCGCCAATCGCGCTTTGACGATGTTGGAGTGTATCCCCAAAAGAGCTTTAATGAAGTTGCCGATGAGGTCTATCTAAACGACGATTATATGGAGAGGCACTATCTGCCGGGTTTGTTGCTATCCCATCTGCTCTGGCCCCACCACTACAGGCAGAGCCGATTTTTTGTTGCAACTTTTTTGCATGATATGGAGATAATGGGTGCGAACAGCTTTGTTGATGCTGGGGTGGGTACGGGTTTTCTCTCGCGTTTAACCTTGGCAGCTTGTCCAGATATTACGGGTATAGGGTTTGATGTAAGCCCGGCAGCGAAAAAATTTGCCCAACAACAGGTGGCAAACTATCAATTTGCCGACCGCTATCAGTGTAAATTATTGGATCTTTGCCACCAGTCAACCGAGGTTGAGACCGATTGGCTGATATCTGCCGAGGTGTTGGAACATTTAGAAGATCCCCTCTCCTTTCTGCAAAGACTTCGTGCTATTCTACGTCCCGGTGGCAAGGGTTTTATAACGGCTGCTATAAATGCCGCCGAGATTGACCATATATATCTCTATCGTAATCCCGTAGAGG
>JADFYX010000425.1 GCA_015232795.1 Magnetococcales bacterium | reverse complement strand
ATAGGGAGATTGAAGCATTTTTCGACTACTACACCATCGATGCCGCCATTAGGAATATTATTTCTAATGCCCTAAAATTCACGAAGCGTGGAGGACGTGTGGCAGTATCTCTTGAGAACTTAGATGAGCAAGTGCTGGTGAAAATCGTCGACAACGGAACAGGGATGGATTTAAAGAAAGTAAATGAGGTGTTAGGAGAAGCTTGGATCGCATCAACTAAAGGTACTGAGCACGAGAGTGGATCTGGATTAGGACTGATGCTTTGTAAAACTTTTATTTCTAATAACGGCGGAAAGTTGCAAGTTGATAGTGTATTAGGTCGCGGAACTACTTTCTTTTTCACTTTACCTAAAAATTCTGCGGAGTAATCACCATGAAATCACTTCTGGCCCTTAATAAAACAAATAGCCAGCAAGACCCAAACACTATTGCCAAAAAAAGAATAGATGCCTTAATAGTCAAAAATAGCGAGATAGACCTACAACTTGCAAAGGCAGGTATATTTTTTCTTAACCATGAACAAAGGGTGACAATTGAAAAAAACTTGCTCCAGAAAAAGGGAGATCTGGAGTTGCAAAGCATTAAGCAGCTACCGAGAATACTCCTGCCAAAAGAGAAAAATAGTGGCAAAAAAACTAATAAAACAGATAAAACCACCCCTAAATTTTACCAGCAGCAATTAAAAATTCAGTTTTTGGGAAGCTATCCAGAGAGCTTACGCTACTTGCACAAAATTGAAGAAACAAACCTGCAATTACATTGGGAAATGCTCAACTACAAAACTATAAACCATCCCACTGGTCTCTTGACTATTGTCGTCAGCAATATAAGCTTACAGTAGTAGTTTTTTCTCCTTATCAATGAATTTTTTCACAGCAATACTGTCAAACACTCCAAGACGACTTTCAACTAGATGTTGTGTAAAAGATTGCCATCCTAGCACAAGTCAAGCAAAGGCTATCCTCTACACAATAATAAGGATTTAAAAAGAGAGGCTTTAAAAATGAACTCTTTACCTACAGAAGAAAGGGCAAATATTTACCTTAGATGCATAGATTATATAGCAACCCAGCTCAGAGGCCATGCAGGTCAAGAACCTGATGCTATTTCCCGTACTATTTGGAAATTACGTAACGAGCTTGATACCATCCACCATCAGGGAGTAACACTTCCCAATGTGGCTAATTTAGACCGTGCCGAACATGGTAACAACAACGATTTATCCACTCTTCTTGATGTGGCAGAAGTTACCTTTGATACCATCCTTGCTTATGACGGAATCTCCCGTGGTCGTCGTTACAAAAGCAACGAATTTGCCACAGCAATGGAGAGATCATTTAAACATCGTAACAATAACCTCAGTTTGGACTATTCTCACTTAAAAGCGACACTGGATATCCGCTGTAGACAATTAGGCTGCCTGTTATCGGCTGCTGGAACAATGCTTCTAACCCCTCTTGAACTACGAACCTTGCTGCAATCGCTACTTACAGAAGATCTATTAGACGGTCAGGCCCATATTTTCGCCAAAATTCATGAAAGACCCAAGTTTATAGAACAGGTATTAATTAATTTGGGCCTCTCTAGTAGTGCGTTAGCCCAACATTTTGTCGCATCCCTTCCCCACACCCCAACCAATGAGACCCAACAGCGTTGTAATAGATTTCAGACATTAATGGATACATTGGGTATGGACAGCCAGGAGTGTACCCACAGTTGGACCCGCATTAAACAACACGACTTTGACGGCAAAGTAAAACCTGTATTAGAGTTTCGTGATGACGGCAATGGAGGCTGGGAAGAGCAAATGCTAGCCAATTCCCCCCAAAACGGCTGGACCACTTGGCTACCCCTATCCCCACGCAAAAAAACAACCCATACAAAATGTAGTTAGTAATTTTGTGAGAATACTTAACCCCCACCCCTGTTTTTTCCTTATCCCCTTGACCAGAAAGTTGGGAAGGGTGAGAATGTAGAGTTCTGATATTACTCCTTAAAAAACTTGCCGATAACAAGTTTTTTGGCTTTGAGGTATAATGGGCAACTCACAAACCAGCTCCGACAATTCAGTCGGTATTGTGGAACAACAAACAGTTACACTATTTAATAATGGGACACCCCTTGCCCTGGACTGCGGGCAAAGTTTGGGTCCGGTTGATGTTGCTTTCGAGACCTACGGCACCTTAAATACTGATGCCAGCAACGTTATTGTTGTCTGCCATGCTCTGTCTGGCAATGCCCATGCTGCTGGTCGCCATAAAGCCGACGATAAAAAACCGGGATGGTGGGATCACTATATCGGTCCTGGCAAACCTTTTGATACCGACTATTTTTTTATTATCTCCAGCAACAATCTCGGTGGCTGTGACGGCACAACTGGCCCCTCTAGCATCAACCCTGCAACGGGCAAACCCTTTGGACTTAAGTTTCCCATGGTCACAATTGGTGA
>JADFYX010000424.1 GCA_015232795.1 Magnetococcales bacterium | reverse complement strand
TAAAGAGAAAGATCTAAATTTAGATCTCACCCTCGCCAACATGCAAAAGCACAATATCACAACTATAAAAACAAAATTAGTTCGCGAACAGCAGATGATCGAGCTTGAAGCTTGGAAGAAATGGCTTACAGTTGCAGAGCTTGAAAGAAGTGGACTTTTAGGAAGAGCAAAACTGCTAAATTTTGATATTAATATTATTAATAAAAACGGTGGTATCAGTCCTGATAGACTTGAGAGGCGTGGCATTAAAGTTATAAAAAGCAAAATGGACAACTTAGGTATAAAGGTACTAAAAAAACTACCCATTAAACTACCCGGCAGTGAAAACCGCCTTACAGCGATAGACTTAGATAAACTAGGCATTACAGATGAACGTCTGAAAAAAGCTGGCTGTCTAGAGCAGGTAAAAAAAGTTAAAAGCGGTATACCCATGGAACTTCTAAGCAGACAGGGTATAAAAATCACCAACGCTTTGATGGCCAAAAACGGTATAGATCCAGTAAGAAAAATCTTTTATGATATCCAAGTGGTAGAAGAGATAAGCTCAACAAAAGCCATATTCCGCATCCTCCGTGAAGGTGACAACCCTGAAGAACTAGACGCAATAAGCGCGAAAAACCGATTGAGTCAAATTCAAGAACTACTACTAAACCAAGTAGGCCACGTAATCATGGATTTCTCCGACCTACTAGAACTTCCCGACCTAAGCCATATAGTTTTAGGCAAACATTGGAGCTAGACTGGTTGAGCTTGTTTAGCATAAATATATAAACACTAACCGATCTTTATTACGCCTAATTCAAACTAAAAACAAACACTATTAGAGGTGTGGGAAAATTATTTCCCTGCCGGGTTTGTGTAAAGCTCAAGGTTTTGTTTTTGCTTTTATTTTCTAAAAGCGAGGGTTTGGGGGCTGCAAGCCCTCCCAAGGTTTTCTCTTGAAGAGTTGTACAAATTTAGTTTGAATCCACTATACAATATTTTCCATATATTGTCTGAAACGGTGATAATGTTAATCACCGTTTCAGACTGTCTGACTATAACCAAGTCACCTTTTGCTACAAGAAAAGCCTATAATTTCCCAACAAAAAATTTGCCAAGACTATGAATTTTTATAATATACGTGTGGATAAAGTCGTCTCTTTTGGGTGACGGGGTTTACTCTGCAGTTACTTTATTCCGTGCAGAAACCGCCTTTCTGGGCTGTTTTTTTGTGCCTGAAATTTCCAATTATTTGGTTGATTGCTAAAACTGTTGAGGATTGCCACAACCATGATGTTTCGAACCGAGTTATTGGAGCAAAGTAAAGAGTACATTGATGGGCAGGTTCATTTTGGAATCATAAAATGTTATGATGATAACCATCCGACAACGAGATTGGTACTCGGAACTCCACCAGAATGGACTACTTTCCCATCGACAATTACACCAGGAGTAGACATCACCCCAGCTCCAAGAATTTCTGCTATGTCCGTCACCTTCTCAAGAATAATTTCGACACCCAATTTATTGGCTTGTTCGGCTATAAGTTGTGCCGTTGTTTCACAGTTTTTACATCCTGACCCCAGAACCTTTATATCTTTCATGGTGATATTCCTTGACTCAAACTTAGAGGAAAAAAGCGTTAAACAAATAACCCACAGCTACAAAGGCGATGAACAGCCATACTACGAAGATCCCAATCAGGGGTGGCTTGATCACCTTACGCAAAATAATCATCTCCGGCAGAGAAATAGCCGCCACACTCATCATCAAGGCCAGTACTGTACCGATGGGAACACCTTTAGCCAGTAGTGCCTCTGCTATTGGAATAACCCCTGTAGCATTGGAGTAAAGAGGAATGCCTACCAATACCGCTAATGGCACGGCTAAAGGATTGTCTGCTGAGGCATATTCAAGAAAAAATGATTGAGGAACAAAACCATGTAGAACTGCTCCGACACCAACTCCTCCGAGAACATACAGCCAGATCCGCCCTACAATCTCTTGCACCTGAAACCAAGCATACTGAACACGCCCCAAAAACGATCCATCGGCAGTTTCCATAGCAGCTTCACCCATTCGGATTTTCCAAACATACTCTTCCACATTATGCTCAAGTTTCATAAAAGATATTGTCAGGCCACCGACAATCCCCACTGTCAATCCCATTGCGACGTAAGCAAGCGCAATCTTCCATCCCATGGTAGAAGCCAAAACCAATACAGCCACTTCGTTAATCATGGGTGATGTTATGAGAAAAGCCATAGTCACACCTAGAGAGATACCAGCCTCTAAAAAACCAATAAATAACGGCACTGAAGAGCATGAACAAAACGGTGTTAACGCTCCCAAAGTCACCGCCAAGGAATAGGACCGCCAAGAAGATTGCCCACCGATCATCTTGCGAGCCCGTTCTGGTGAGATAAAAAAACGAAAAAAGCCTATCAAAAAAACAATGACCACAAGCAGAAAA
>JADFYX010000423.1 GCA_015232795.1 Magnetococcales bacterium | reverse complement strand
TATCTGCATATTCTAGTTTATAAGAGAAACCAGAACAGCCCGCAGTAGTAACTCCCAAACGAATTGCTGCATCAGGTGTACCACGTTTCTCTAACATTCCCCGTACCTTCTCGGCTGCTAGCTCAGTAACCGTTATACCTGAAAATTCAGTTGCCATAATAAAATTTCCCCTACTGTTTTTTCTTATAATCGTTTATAGCCTGCTTAATGGCATCCTCAGCCAAAACCGAGCAGTGTATTTTCACTGGAGGCAGGGCCAACTCCTCGGCAATATCCTTGTTTTTGATGGTTAATGCATCATCCAAGCTTTTACCTTTTATCCACTCTGTAACCAAAGAAGATGAGGCAATAGCAGAACCACAGCCAAAGGTTTTAAATTTGGCATCACTGATGATTCCATCATCTCCAACCTTGATTTGCAGCTTCATTACATCACCACAAGCTGGTGCTCCAACCATTCCGGTACCGACATTGTCATCATTTTTATCGAAACTACCTACATTCCGTGGATTTTCATAGTGATCCAACACTTTGTCATTATAAGCCATAATTATGTATCCTTATTATCAGTGGGCTGCCCACTCAATATCATCCATATTAATGCCCTCTTGGGCCATCTCCCACAAAGGGGACATCTCTCTTAGTTTATTAACTGCTTTTACAATGGTCTTTACTACAAAATCCACCTCTTCCTCGGTAGAAAAACGCCCAAGTCCAAAACGTATGGATGTGTGGGCCATCTCTTCATTAACCCCTAAAGCCCGCAGAACATAGGATGGTTCCAAAGAGGCCGAGGGACAGGCCGAACCTGATGATACTGCTACATCTTTAATAGCCATCATCAGTGATTCACCTTCAACATAGTTAAAGGATATATTTAAATTACCAGCCAGACGTTGCTCTAAATCACCATTTAACTCTACATGGGTCAACTGCTCCATAATACCCTTGCGCATACGCTCCCGTAGGGCAAAAATACGTCTGTTATCAGAATCCATTTCCTTTTGTGCAAGCTCACACGCTGCCCCTAAACCCACCAATAGCGGAGTTGGTAGAGTACCTGAGCGAATACCCCGTTCGTGTCCACCACCAAACATAACTGGTTTAAGGCGAACTCTGGGTCGCCGTCTGACATAGAGAGCACCAACTCCCTTGGGTCCATAAAATTTATGCCCAGATATGGATAAGAGGTCAATATTCATGGCGTTAACATCAATATGACATTTGCCAACCCCTTGGGCGGCATCGGTATGAAAATAGACCTTACGCTCTTTGCATAAAGCACCAATTTGGGCCAACGGTTGGATAACCCCAATCTCGTTGTTTGCTGTCATAACAGTTACCAATATTGTCTTATCAGTAATTGCTTTAGCCAGCACATCAATATCCAGAAGACCATTGGGTTGCACTGGTAGATATGTGACATCAAACCCTTCTGACTCCAAATGTCGGCAGGAGTCTAAAACAGCCTTATGCTCGGTAACCAAGGTGATAATATGGTTGCCTCTCTCTTTATGAAAGTTGGCAATACCAAGAATAGCAATATTATCAGACTCAGTAGCACCAGAGGTAAAGACAATCTCCTTGGGGTCTGCTCCAATAAGATCAGCCACCTGTTTTCTTGCTTTTTTTACTGCGGTGTCTGCCTCCCAACCAAAAGAGTGGGAACTGGAGGCTGGATTGCCAAATTTTGCAGTAAACCACGGGATCATCAACTCTAAAACACGAGGATCAACCGGAGTTGTAGCCTGATTGTCCATATAAATTGGTAATTTCATAATGTTATTCTATCCTAACCTTAAATTCTTTATCTTTTAAACTGCCATGGTAAGTGGTGCTGTCATCTGTTGTAATTTTTTTACTGTTCGACTAAATGTGCTAACAAATTTATCAATATCAGAAGCCGTATTGTCCCACCCCAAACTTATGCGGACGGCACTTTGCCCTATAGCCCCATCATAACCCATTGCAGTTAATACATGTGATGCCTTGATACGACCAGAACCACAAGCCGAGCCAGCACTTATGGCAAATCCAGCCATATCCATATGCATCACCAAAGTTTCACCATCCAACCCGGCAACACCAACTGCTGTAGTATTTATTAACCTTTCAGAGTTTTTGCCAAATATTATTAAATCTGGCAACAACTTGGAGAGCTTCTCCTCTAGTTGGTTCCGTAAACCAAGCAATAATTCCCGATAATCTTTTTGCCCGTTTAAAAGTAGGTCTGCTGCTGCACCGAAACCGACAATTCCTGGCAGATTTTCAGTGCCAGCCCTGCGACCACGCTCCTGACTGCCTCCAAGCAACATACCGGGGAGTTTTAGGTGATTGTCTACAATTAAAGCCCCCACCCCTTTAGGACCACCAAACTTGTGGGCAGATATTGTCAACATATCAGCTCCAGTATTAGCCAATGTAACAGGTAGTTTTGCTATGCTCTGCACACTATCGCT
>JADFYX010000422.1 GCA_015232795.1 Magnetococcales bacterium | reverse complement strand
TGCCGATTAGATATTTTATAGGATAACAAAGTTTTACTTATCGAAAGTTAGTTAATAAAAAAAGGTATCCTTTTTTATGAAACGCCGAAACCTACTAAAACTCTTTGCCCTATCGACTGGAAATATTGCTTTACCCATGCCTCTTTTCAAGCTGGAAGGAGTTCGCAAAACTGCTTTACAGAGCAAACCATCACAAAAAACCAATGTGACGGCCCAACACATTTATGAAAACATCGATTCAACTGAGTTGCTGTTTAGGATCGATAAAAAGTTATCCTACAGAGATTTTCAGCTTGATTCTCCAACACGATTTGTTATCGATTTTTATAATTCTGGAATTTATGGTATTGGTAACTTAAAAGGGTTTGCAAACAAACTCATAAAAAAGGTAAGAGTCGGACACCCTGATAAAGACACCGTTAGAGTTGTAATAGATTTAAGGGAGGAGGCCATTACAAAGACATCTTTGCAAAATGGTATCTCTGGGCCGTACCTACAGGTAACTTTAATAGCCAAATCTATAGCTGAAAACAGCCTAAGCACTAAAACTGCAACAAATAACCAAGCAAAAACCGGTACCTCTCCACCCACAAAACAGGCTGTAACAAAAACCTCAGAAGATAAAATAATTGTAATTGATCCTGGCCACGGCGGTAAAGACCCTGGAACTATAGGGGCTTGTGGTACAAAAGAGAAAGATGTGGTGCTGGCTGTAGCTAAAAGATTGCAGGCCAAATTAAATAAAACACCCGGATACCAAGCCTACCTTACCAGACAGGGGGATCAATTTCTCTCTCTGCAAAAGCGGGTGGCTATAGTACAGGAGTTCAAAGCCAACCTATCCATAAGCCTGCACGTTGATGCCTACCATGATAAATCTATCCGGGGTGCAGCGGTTTATTGCTTAGATGAAAATGGCAACCTGCCTATTGATCCGTTGATTAAAATGTTAATGGAGAAAGAGAACAGCATTAGATGGGCGACAAACGAGGATAATTTTCGGCAATCGGCAAACAGCTCTACAGCTTGGCTGCATATGGATAATATACATAGGGCTACCCTTGTCAATGCTCGTGTTTTTGGTAAAAATCTGCTGCGGTCTCTGGCAAAAGACAGACAGATAAACCTGCAATATGACCGGGTAAAAAGAGCTGATTTTTATATATTAAAAACACCTGCAACTCCTTCTGCACTGGTGGAAATGGGATTTTTATCCAATCCAAACGATGAAAGGTTGGTTAACGACGAAATATACCAAAACCATATATCACAAGCGTTAAGCCAAGGTGTCTTCCGCTATTTGCAACACTCTTGAGTTAAGAAAAGCTTAATCTCAAGAGGGGTCAAAGACTCTCCCCCAAGGGCATTCATAAAAAAATCTAAATAACCCCTTATCGTTGCCAAAAACCGCTGTAACTCTGCCTCATCTTGCACATATTCAATTGCCCCTGGTGACAGTGAAGGGGAGTGGAAGCTAAAAGTAAAAATTTTTGTTCCACTGGCCAACAAATGGTTGGTCAACCTTATTAAATCTTCCAGATCATAACCTTCAGGTGTTAGACGAATGCGCTCTAACATTCCCAAACGGGATATAATTCCCGGCAGTCGCATCTGTTGCAAAAAAGGTTTGTTGATAAAAGGGTATAGCCTATCACCATGTTTATGCAGAGAGCCGACGAATGCTCCGGTACATGGTATCTCCAGCAGATCTCCACCATCTCCAAACCAAAATGGTTGGTTATTGGCTGTGGTAAAATCTGGACCACCATCTCTTTTATAGTTAAATGGCGGGGCAATACTCAGATCAACCTCATAGCCAAGACTCGCCAAAATTGCTGTTGTGTTGGGACCAACTCCATAACGCCCAGCTTTGTAGATCTGCGGCCTTACCCCAAAAGAGGCGGTTATGCGCTGGGTTAAAAGCAGTAGTTTTTCCTCTTCTAGCTTATGGGGCAAATTACCGGGATAGCTGTTATAAGTATTGAGATGTTCCTTAAATGGCGGTGATACCCATGGGTGGAGATGGGCACCTACCACAGCTTGTCCCTGACCAACAAACTGACGCAGTTGGGAGAACCCCTCCTCCTGATTAGCAATTGGGTAGTCCACAACATAAACCGGACGCACGGCAAAATCTGCAAATATCTGTTGCCCTTTGCCTATACTATCCATAGCAGCAACAGAGGTGGAGCCACGATCAAATGGTTCATCCCAGGCAAAAGTCTCCTCGGTATCCACCACCACAAGCAGTATAGGTCGCATATCTGCTCGTAAGGGTATGGGAGCGTAGGGAAGTATCATTATGTTGCGCCATCTAGATTTAAGGCGACTCGCTCTGAATAGATATTTTGCACATCAGAATTTTTTAGCAGATCGCTTAATACCAGAGGTGCATCATCAGGTGCCGATTATTTTTCCTGATCAAGCCGGAATACTAGGTCTGGGTGGAGTGCGCCAGGA
>JADFYX010000421.1 GCA_015232795.1 Magnetococcales bacterium | reverse complement strand
TAAACGTGCGCAGTGCTTAATTGCAACTGTTTTGTTGCTCTTGGTATTTGGAGTACAAAATAGTGAAGCAAGTGTTGGACTTTTAGGGCATATCGAAAAAATTGTTGGCGATGTTCAAATTATGTCCAATAAAGATAGCTTTCACCAAGCTAACAATGGTCAGGAATTTTTTGTTGGCGACACTATTAAAACCCAAGACAAAAGCCGGGCTTTGCTCGTTTATAATCATGGAGCCCAAGTTAAACTTGGTGATGAAACGACTATAGTTTTGGATCAAATCCAAGCTGGTAGTGGCTCTAAACCCTCTGATATAACAGAATTAACCAGAGGCTCAATGTGGATAGCTGTAGATCCAGCGCAAAAAAAGGCTACATTTGTCTTTAAAGCACCAACTGCACAAGTGGGAGTGCGAGGTACTGAGTTTGTTGCGGTAGCTGATGCTGACGTTAGTACATTTATGTTAAACAAAGGCAAGCTTGATGTATCTGGAGGAGATTCGCAATTTATAATGAATGCAGGAGAGATGACTGCAAACATAGCGTCGCGGCGCATGATCAAACCCATAAATATAGAACAACGTGCCGACCTTAAAGCTGTGCGGGACAGCATTATAGAAGCCACCTCTTTGGAGAGTGCATCTATTTTAAGTAAGAAAAAAAATTATGGCGAGATCTTAGCTCGCTTCTATATAAATTATGCCAGCTATCTTGTTGATGTAGGAAATTATTATGATGCCATAACTGTTTTAATGATGGCTAAATCATTGAGCAAACAAGACAATTTACGTGCTGAAACCGCAAGCCTTATTGCCAGTATAAATGCACATTTTTTAAATGATCTTGAAGCAGCAGCCAACCAATATTATTATATTTTAAACAACTATCCAGATAGCCCCCAATACGAAGCTGCTTTTTATCATTATGGCCTACTCTTGAAAACAAGGGGAAATATTGATGTTGCCCAACAGCTCTTTATCCGTTATCTAGAAGAGTTTCCAAATGGTAATTACAACAAAATTGTGCGAGAATTATTGGAAAGTATGTAGATATTGGGTTTGATTTTTTTTCAGAGGCCAACATGAAACAAAAGATGTTACATAGAGCGATGAACGAAGCACCACTTTTTGAAGGCGCACCTGAAAAGCTGCTTATTACACATTTACATAATTGCCCCGTACATAAACTGCAAAAATATCAGATTTTAATAGCTCCAGAAGAACATAACGAATATATTTACATGGTTCTCACTGGCTCTCTTTCCGTCCACTTAGACAAACCTAACAATCCGTCTATTCGCACTGTAAGCTGTGGAGGTACTGTAGGGGAGCTATCATTAATTGGCTCAACAAAAACCTCTGCTTTTGTAATTAGCCAAGGCATTTCCACTGTTTTGATGATTGATAGGGAAAAATTTTGGGCTATCATTGACGAAATGCCAATCATTGCTAAAAACATGCTGAAAATATTATCAACATGGATTGTAGCAACCGATAAAATAAACTTGGACAATCAAAAACAGATGGCGGAGTTAGAAGGGATTGCCAGAATTGATGGACTTACAGGAATTAATAATCGCCGATACTTTGATGAGTTGATAGTACGTTTTATTAAGCGTAGTGAACATGGCAAAGAACCACTGGTTTTGATTATGCTTGATGTGGATCATTTTAAAAATTACAACGATACTCACGGTCATTTAGGTGGAGATCAAGCCTTGGTTGCCATCGCTAAAACACTACACGACACTGTACGGCCAGGAGATTTAGTCTTCCGTTATGGAGGTGAAGAGTTCGCAATTATTATGCCTTTCACAAGTAGACAACAGAGCAACAGTGTGGCCGAGAGAGTTCGAGTTGCAGTTATGAACACAAAAATTGCTATGCCAGATGGCTCACCACTGCCCTCAATAACTATATCCATGGGGATTGCTGAATCTAAACTTTCAGGTGAGACCGAAGCTGAACTTATAAAACGGGCGGATGCCAAACTATATGAGGCAAAAGAGTCTGGTCGCAATCGTTTTTGTGTGTAACCTGCTATTTTTTATTAAAATTCTACCCTACCATTAAATAGTCTCTCCCACGCTGATACCCCATACCCTCCAGCAGTAAGCGGTTTTTCTCTTTTGCCCCTCTAACGGTGACATAGCTTAATACAAATGGTTTATCATTTTGTTTCAGCCATTGGGGTGGGTGTACCATCACATCCCAAACACGATTGCCAATTTTATTTTTGTCCACATCTATCCAGGCAGTTAGTTTAAACCCCCTATCTAGAAGATGTTTAGCCCTTAGACGTGTAGAGCGTCCTGCTCCCAAAATTACTAATGGTCGATCTTGGCCAAGACGAGAATCTTGGGCCAGATATTCAGCCCTTATTATATCAAAAGCTTCACGGTTATAGCGGGGATCATTACGGGACAATCGCTTGCTTCCCTCTCGCCAATAAAGAAGAGTTTGGGCTAATT
>JADFYX010000420.1 GCA_015232795.1 Magnetococcales bacterium | reverse complement strand
ACCATTGACCCGGTTTTCAAGTAACCAAAATTCAATTCCTGGTTCAACTGTTCAAACATGCGATTCCCCAACACATTATATGTGGCTTTCAAGGTTCCGGGTTTGGCATCATACCCACCATGAATAATACCTGAGTTCGCCTTGGAGGCACCGCAGCTAATGTCCGCTTCTTTTTCCAAAAGGGCAACTCTGGCCTGGTATTTTGACAATTCGTATTAAGGATTTTCACTTCTCTAGTGAGACTAAGTTTTAGAGTTAAGAAAATGGGATTAATCCCATTTTCTTATTATCTATTTTCGTAAGCTGGCTGCTGCGTTTTCGGTGTCAGGAAGGCTGGGGGCTGTCCATTCCGTAGCATAACTTGCCGCGCTATATAGTTGATGCTCCCTATAGTCTGATACGGTCTCTTGGTGCTCACCAGCACGTCCAATCACCCAAGTTGCCGATTTGGACGGATCGTTAGCGCTATTCCAGTTACATGTACTGGTCGGCATGAATCTGATATTGGAAACAGAGGGAATCCATGCCTGTGTTGTTGAGTCGAGAGAGAGAGTCTGTTTTTGCACATAACTCGAATAGGTATTCATGTACTGGGTTAATCCACCACTACCGGTAGGAACGCACTTCATCCCTTTGATAGTATATAGCCCGGCTTCATCACTGCCACCGATAACACTGAGGTCACTATAGCCGAAGTAGGCAGCACCATTTCCGTCGGATGCGGTCTGAACGTTAAATACCCTTGCCCCTCCTGTTGCGGCGTTTGGAAGCCATGAGTAGGCCGTTTGTCCATAACCACTCTCATCTACCTTTACTAGTACGGCATTAAAGTTTCGGCACCATCCACTACCAGAGCAGCTTAAAGGCCCCGTGGCTGTGGCTGGGATTTCATTCACTTCACCCAAATCGGTATATATATCGGTTATCTCAGTATTTTCTTGCATGAATTCAGCTAGATAAAACCGATAATGCAATGAACCGGATTGTTGCAGATAACGTACTGATGTAGCGACTCGTAGTTTCTCTTCCGTGGATATGACATCGTCGGTGAAATCGGACACAACAAAGTTAACGACCCCTTTGTTATCGGTATTGGCATCATTTAACGCGGTGTTTCTGGCCACAAGGGTAAAGGGCAGGATTTTACCCAGTTGTTCAGAACCGACTTTAGCAGTTCCTGAGACTGTTGTCTTATAGGTTGGACGACCACTAACGCTGTCGTCAGCAAGTCTTTCGATGACAGCGGAGGTTATAGTTAGGTTAGATACCGTTACTTCACTTATGGAGCTGGTTAGCTCAAGGCTTTCACCCACCGCAGGTAGATCGAGTTGCTTTGCGTTAGCGGCACAAACCAACATAGCATGAATACTGAGAGGATAATCCATATATCGAGCCGCTAGATCAAATAGAGCATTCATTTTAGCTGCTGAACATGCTTCACCTGAGCTTTGCGTTGGATCGCCATAATCCCAAATCATCCCTAAATCTAATGAACCGAACATCCCTGAAGCGTCACCATCAGGATGGTTTGTGTATGCAATAGGTTGACCGTAACACTCGACAAAGGCGCTTGAATTATCCACAACCTGGGGAATTGCCTGCCCACAACTGGTGATATCATCTTCCAGCATCGCCTGTTCCAGGGCTTGTCTCTTGCCGGTAAAGTCATCGGTCGTGGCAAAGTCTCCTGCAGATGACATTGGACCTGAAGTGTCTATTGGTCCGGAGGTATCTATGGGCCCGGATGTGTCCATAGGTCCAGAGGTATCCATCTCTTCTAAAAGCGATAGCTGAGATGAACTGACTTTGGTTGGAGAGGCAATGACTACATTGCGAGGATAGGTTGCAGCAAAGTTATCTAACGCATAGCTTAAGGTTTTTGTTGTACTAGATGTGGTAGATGTTTGGCTTGGTGTAGGTGTTTCCTCCTTTGATTTTGAGTCATTTTTTGAACAACCATAATACGTTACTATGATTCCTACCATCATCGTTAAAAAGTGTGGCTTTAAATACCATAAATCTAAACCCTTCATGAACTCCTCCTAATAAAAACTTTTTTGAAATTAGATAATTATGTTGTCGGAATTTCTGAAAATTTTGTGAGAGTAATGAGGGGAATAGATTATTTTGTAAATAATTACAGTATATTAACTTAAAAATAGTCGGCAAAAAGTAAAGAGTATAAAGGAGGGAATGGGTGTGTCAATCTTCGATGACCTTGGAGTACCCCAAAATCCGAAAACCCTTGGGTCACAAGGGGTGGTTTTGGAAAAAACCTGCCTTCGGCAGTGTTATCTTAATAATTTTTCTTTTTTAACGCAGATTTTGCATGATTACGCCGATTTCGCAGATTCATCTGAATTTCAAGTTGAAAATTTTGGGGTACTCCCAGGATTACAACCATTTTTAACAAATCGTAACATAAAAGATGGACTAATTTGAGAGGATCACCAAGCTAACGAACTATCGGT
>JADFYX010000041.1 GCA_015232795.1 Magnetococcales bacterium | reverse complement strand
GACCAGCCACACCTATTTTAACCACCCCACCAGCTTGGGCCGGATATTGTATGAGCAACACTACAAAAAACAGTAAAATAGAGAATGGAAGAGCCAAACTTTTTGTAAACAAACGAGAAAAATCCATAAGAACATCCTCCTTAAATATATTTTTTAAAAACTCAAACCCCCATTGTAAATCAATAGAGCAGAGAAGTCCCTACTTCATGTTTTATCAGGAATAATATTATGTACTTTATAAATTATGTGTGATAGTTTCGACAGTGGGAGAGGTAAGATTGATTGTTGTTTGATAGTTGACTCTTTACTATCTGTAAAGAACATAGCTATACAATTCTCCCTGCTTAAAATTTCTGTTAAAACAAGACCCTAAAAACAACTTATACCTTAAAGGTGTTACAGTGAACTTCCTCAACGATCTCCCCCTAAAACCCAAACTTATTTTGTTATTTGTATCTGTAGCAATGTTGCCTCTGCTGGTAACTGCCTGGGAGGCCAGCCACAAATCTCACGAGGCGTTGTTGGCTTCTTCCTACAATCAATTAAAATCAGTCCGGCAGATCAAATCTAAACAGATTGATAAATATTTTTCCAATCACAAAAAAGGTATGGAAGTGTTGGTAGAGACTGTCAACACCTTGCGTCATGAAGCTTTTAGCAAACTTGGGGCAATCCGTACCATCAAGCAAACTCAAATCAACAATTATTTAATGAGTATCAAGGATGAGATATCTCTGTTGGCAGGAAATCAGGAGTTAATTGATGGTTTGGAAAAATTTGAAGAGGGGTGGGATGATTTAGGCAACGATGTCGGCGATAAACTGCAACGTATGTATATTACCGACAATCCCAACAAAGCTGGCAGCAAACATCTGTTAGATGCCAACAAAGAGAAAAACATCTACAACACAGCCCACGCAAAATATCATCCATGGTTACGCAAAGTTATGGAAACAGGAGGATATTACGATGTCTTCCTGGTAAATCATGAGGGCAAAGTGGTCTATTCAGTCTACAAAGAGGCTGATTTTGGCACCAACCTTAAAACTGGCAAATGGCGGAATACAGATCTGGGTAGAATCTACCGCATGATCGACGAAAAATTCCAAAAAGGTTATGTGGCTTTTACAGATATGTCACCTTACGCCCCTAGTGCCGGTGCTCCTGCCAGCTTTATTGCAGCTCCTATCTTTGATAATGGTGGTAATCGTCATGGTATGCTGATTTTTCAAATGCCACTGGCAAAAATTAATGCTGTTATGGGCGAACGTACCGGAATGGGCAAAACTGGTGAGACCTATCTGGTTGGACCAGACAAGTTAATGCGTTCCGACTCCTTTTTAGATCCTAAATATCACACAGTTGCCGCCAGTTTTGCCGATCAGGTCAAGGGTAAGGCAGATACAGAGGCTGTACGGGACGCTTTGGCTGGTAAAACCGGCACAAAAGTAATTCTTGACTACAACAACAATCCAGTGTTGTCCGCCTTTGCACCAATTGATTTTCTTGGAGTTCGTTGGGGTATTATTGCCGAAATTGACGTTGCCGAAGCCTTTAGCCCAGTGGATGACAAGGGCAACGAGTTTTTTAAAAAATATCAAGAGAAGTACGGTTATTATGATCTCTTCCTTATCAACCCAGACGGATATGTCTTTTATTCTGCAACTAGGGAAGCAGATTTTCAGACCAACATGGTGCAAGGTAAATATAGCGATTCTGGCTTAGGTATATTGGTTAAAGATGTATTACGCAGCAAAAAATTCGGCTTTGCTGATTTTGCCCCTTATGCACCATCCAACGGCACCCCGGCAGCGTTTATTGCCCAGCCAGTCAGCAATGACGGTAAAGTAGATATCGTGGTAGCCTTGCAACTACCATTGGAGGGTATCAACAGCATTATGCAAGAACGTGAGGGAATGGGTGAAAGTGGTGAGTCATATTTGGTGGGTTCCGACAAGCTTATGCGTTCTGACTCTTTCCTAGACGCTACAGGTCGCTCTGTGGCAGCATCTTTTGCGGGCAGTGTAAAAAATAACGGTGTAGATACCGAAGCTGCCAACTCGGCTATTAATGGAAAAACTGATGCTAAAATTATTCTCGACTATAATGGCAATCCAGTGCTTTCGGCATACACACCAATAGATATTTTTGGTGTACGTTGGGCATTGTTGGCAGAAATTGATGAGTCCGAGGTGATGAAGCCAATAGATGATCTTATCACCGCAATTATTATAACCGCTTTGATAGCAACAGGATTGATAGTCATATTTGCTCTTTGGCAGGCTACAGGTATGGCAACCCCAATGCAAAAAGGTGTTGATCTAGCCAAAGCCCTGGCTGAAGGTAAGTTGAATCAACGGGTGGATGTTGATAGAAAAGATGAGATAGGCATTTTGGGGGATGCTCTCAATGCCATGGCGGTAAGTCTTGCCAAGATGATAGCGGATATTCGGCAAAAATCAGAGCTGTTGGCAAATGCATCTCGAGATCTCACAAACATATCTGATCAGATGTCCACAAGTTCACAAGAGCTTGGCAGTAAATCACAACAAGTTGCTGTAGCCACTGAAGAGGTTAACACCAACATGGAGAGCATGGCCGCTGCTACCGAAGAGCTAAACTCCGGCATGGGTCATATCGCTACTCGTGGAGAAGAGATGAACAGCAGCATGTCCACTATCTCTGCTGCTGCTGAAGAGGCCAATGTCAACCTATCCACCGTATCCTCCGCAACAGAGGAGGTAACAGCCAACATGGAACCCATAAACGAAGCAAGCCAGCGTACCAGTGCCAGTGTAAACAGTGTTTCAAAGTCTGTTGAACATATGAACGTTTCTCTAGGTACTGTACGTGACCGCTGCCAGACAGCTTCTGACGATTCTGAAAAAGCCGCAAAACAGGTTTTAGAGGCTAACAATGTCACCCAAAAGTTGGTCGAAAGCGCCCAGGAGATAGGCAAAGTAATTGCAATTATCGATAATATTGCCAGCCAAACCAATATGTTGGCTTTAAATGCTGCCATTGAATCTGCTGGCGCAGGTGAGGCAGGCAAGGGGTTTGCAGTTGTGGCAAATGAGGTTAAAGACCTAGCTTCACAAACCGGAGCAGCCACCAAAACAATTTCCGATCAAGTTCGAGAAATCCGCCAAAATGCAGAACTGACAAGCACAGCCACCAAGCAAGGTGCGGAGGCAATGGAGCAACTACAAATATCAAATAAAGAGATATTAAAAGCAGTAGAAGAGCAGACTGCCACAGTAGGTAAGATAGCAAATTCCATGGGTGATGTAAGCCAGGAAACAGAGGAGGTAACCAGACGAGTTGGAGAAGCAACCGTTGGTATTCAGGAGGTAGCCCGCTCTGTCCAAGAAATATCTTCCGGTGTAGATGAAGTTACCCGTAACGTGACATCAGCCTCTTCTGGTGTGGAAGAGATGAGCCGTATGGTAGCAGAATCTTCAGAAGCATCAGATGAAATAACACGCCGTATTGCAGAATCCAGCCAAGCCATGTCTGAGGTCGCACAAAACATGGTTGAGGTCAAACAGACAGCTGAAAATATGGAAGGCATGAGCGGTACAGTAAACCAACAAGCAGCGCAGATGAGCCAAATCGCTCAAGAACTTGATGAATCTTTAGCTAAATTCCAGATTTAGGATTTGTAATAACAAAACAATATTTTGCAACCTAGCAAGAACCCTGTTAGCCCGAGTATAGAATAAATTTTGGGCTAACAGGGCTGCATTTCTAATAATTTCTCTATTAACTTTCAGCTATCAACTTATCACCATCTTCTTTTTCTAACATCCGTTTTGCGTGACGGAGAGCTTGCAAGCGAATTGGGTGGCGACGCTCTGGTGGTATATGCCTAAGAACTCCTAGATTTTCCAAGGTATTAATAACCTCACCACCACCACAAGCACCGCTACAAGAGAGCAGAACAGTTCGCCCGGAATCCTGACACTGTTTTATTATCTCTTCTAATGCCAAAGCAATGGATGTGTCAATCATGGTTGCACCCTCAAGATCAAGAACAACCACCCTATAATCTACACCAGCCATGCCTAGTTTACGCACCATATCTTTTGCCGAGCAGTAAGAGAAAGCCCCCGCAAGATGTAACACCAAAATACGCCCAGCAGCCCAACGCAGAATCTCCCGCCCTTTTACTGTAATGGGTGGATAATCCTCAGGTGTGGTAACAAGGCTAAACTGCTTAATCTGCTCTTTACTCATCTGGTTGGCAGAAATCAGAGCCGACATTATAACCCCCACACCCACTGCCAAGACCAAATCAGCAACAACAGTCAAAAACAGAACAGTTAATGTGACCATCATGCCCCCACGAGGAGCTTTATGAAGGCGACGTATATGTACCCAATCGATTATGTCATAACCAACTTTAAGGAGAATACCAGCCAACACAGCGTGGGGAATCTGCTCTGCTAGTGGCCCAAGCCCCAACACCACAGCAAGAAGTACCAAAGAGTGCAGTGAACCAGAAATTGGTGTTGAACCACCAGCCCGGATGTTAACTACGGTACGCATGGTTGCACCAGCACCGGGTATGGCACCAAACAAACCTGCCACCATATTGCCGATACCCTGCCCCACAAGCTCACGATCTGAATGGTGATAGCTGCGGGTAAAGTTATCGGCTACAAGGCTGGTTAATAGGGAGTCTATGGTTCCTAACATTGCCAGGATAAAAGCCGAGGAGATCATGCCGGGCAACATGGTCAATTCTATTGTTGGTATAATCATCTCAGGAAAACCCGTAGGAATATCACCAATAACCGGTGCTCCTGGCAACACATATACGCCCAACATCGTACAGATCAAAAGAGCTATGAGTGGAGAGGGGAAAATTCTGTTTATTGCAGCAGGGGTTAACGTGACAATTGCCAAAGAGAGAATACCTAAAATAGCAGCATTGCCAAAAGGCCCAGAGAAGGTTTGCGGTAACATTGCAACAGCATATAGCACACCTTTAGAAGATGCCTCGTGACCAAGCAGAGGGGCAATTTGCAGAAGAATGATAATTACACCGATGCCAGACATAAAGCCGGAAACAACAGAAAAAGGCATGTATGTTACATAACGACCCAAACGTAAGGAACCAAACAAAACCTGCAAGGCTCCTCCCATAACCACAACGGTAAAAGCCAACGCAGGGTTATCACCATACTGGGTAATGATCACCGCCATAACAACCGTCATGGGACCAGTAGGACCGGACACCTGAGAGGGAGTTCCGCCGATAATTGCCGCAAAAAAACCGACAAAAATTGCGCCGTATAGCCCAGCCATGGCACCAGCACCTGAAGCAACGCCAAAAGCCAAAGCCAAAGGCAGGGCAACAACCGCTGCCGTTAAGCCACCAAAGATATCTCCTCTGATATTTTTGAAATGCAGACCGTGTACGAGTTCCATATTGTTTTTATTCTCTCAATTAAGACGGGTTGTTAAATATCAGGAAGTTTATACCATATATTACACAATGCTTACACTTCCAACCACCGAAACAATGATAATCAGTTTTTACCTCGCTTTTACACAATCTGCAACAACTCCAACAAACAGACAATCACTATCCACACCACGTAAAATAAGGTAAAGATATTTGCTAATTATTAACTTGAGGCTTTTATTTTGGCTGCTCACCTAGAAAAAACAGATATAATCCTCACCACATTAAATGCCCGTTACAGGCATAGCGCAATCGGTTTGCGCTATCTGCGGGCTAATTTGGGGGAGTTGCGAGATAAAAGCCGAATTATTGAGTTTGACATAAGCCAACGCCCCCTGGATATGGCAGAAAAAATTCTTATCCACCAGCCAAAAATTATCGCTATATCCGTATATATTTGGAACGTTACCCTCACGACAATATTAGTAAAACTATTAAAAAAACTAGCTCCAAAAACAGTTATAGTTCTTGGCGGTCCTGAAGTTAGCCATGAGACCGATGAGCAGGAGATAACCCAACTAGCTCACTATACAGTTTGTGGAGAAGGAGAAATTGCCTTTTACCAGTTGTGTCTTGATATTTTCAATAACAACCATCCTAAAAATAAAACGCTCCACCCTCCTCTGCCCAACCTTGATGATTTGCTTATGCCCTACAGGGAGTATACCCCAGACGATTTTGCCCACCGGGTAATATATGTAGAAGCCTCCAGAGGCTGCCCCTACCGTTGTGAATTTTGCCTCTCGGCACTGGATCAACATGTCAGACAGTTTCCCGTAGCAGATTTTCTTAACGAGATGGCCTATCTATTAGAGCAAGGGGTCAGGCAGTTTAAGTTTATGGACAGAACATTCAACTTAAAAATAGAGAGTGCCTGTACGGTTTTAGACTTTTTTTTAGCCCGCATGGATAAATCACTTTTTCTCCACTTTGAGATGGTTCCAGACCGCCTGCCTCCCCCTATCAAGCAACGTATAGAGCAGTTCCCAAAAGGGTCTATCCAACTTGAAATAGGAGTGCAAACTTTTAATCAGGAGGTTTTAAAGCGGATTGGTCGCAATCAAGAGAGTGCTATAACAATCGAGAATTTAAACTGGTTAAAAGAATCAAGCCAAGCCCATCTCCATGCCGATCTCATATTAGGTCTACCGGGTGAGTCCATAACAAGTATTGAGTCAAGCTTCAACCAACTATTAAAAGCCGAACCCCATGATATTCAGGTGGGTATATTAAAACGGTTACGTGGCACACCCATAATCCGCCACACAGACCCATTTAACATGGTCTTCAACCCCGAACCACCCTATGACCTGCTATATAGTGACCAGCTAGACTTTTTAACCATGCAAGGGTTGCGGCGTTTTGCAAGATATTGGGATCTCATTGGTAACTCTGGGAGGTTTAGCAATTTTCGCCAACTATTAAAAGAACGCCCCTCTCCTTTTGCAGATTTTTTAGCTATATCCCACTGGCTGTTCGCCACCACAGGCCGAACCCATAAAATCTCCCTAATAAAACTGTTTGAACTGGTCTATAAAGGGGTCATTGAAGTTATGAAGATAGACAAAACCACAGCAATACAAATGATAAAAAATGATTTTGCTGCCAGTGGCAGAGGTGAACCACCACCGTTTATTTAATTTTCTACATACTGTATAGTCATGCCGTTTATAAATTGTACAAAAAGCAAGGGAAAAACCTTGGGAGGCCTTGCAGGCCCCCAAACCCCCACGCTTTTTGATTTAAAGGCTTAAAAGCACAGACAGAACCTTGGGCTTTGCCCAAACCCACAAGGGAGATAATCTCCATTGACCCATGATAATATAAGATTTTTTATCTTGTGCAACAATTGATCAGAGTTAAAATTTACCTAGAGCCTCATTATGGTCCAAAAACTCATTTTTTTCTCTCATGTAGTAAATTTAATGGCTTAAAATTTAATGGACAACAAACCACCACTATCCATCCCCTATTTAATAAAATCTCTAAAACTACGTCCGAAAAAAGGTTTAGGGCAAAATTTTTTAGTGGATGACAACATCTCCCAAGCTATTGTTCATGCCGCAAATGTGAGCCAAAACGATAGGGTATTGGAAATTGGTCCCGGTCTTGGCAGTCTTACAGTGTTGCTTCTTGCGCAAACTAAAAAACTTTGGGCTATAGAGCAAGATGAACGCATGTTGTCCATATTAAAAACACGCTGTGAAGATATTGGCGAGTTGCAGATAAAAAAAAGTGATGCGTTAAAATTTGACTACGCTAAACTGGCCCAAGAAATTGGTGGTCCCTTACGTATTGTCGCCAACCTGCCTTATAACATCAGCACCCCCCTACTCTTTATTCTTCTTGAGCAGCGTCAGGGTATTAAAGATATGACCCTCATGTTTCAAAAAGAGGTAGCCCAACGTATAGCAGCCCAACCCGGTAGCAAAGCTTATGGAACACTCTCTGTACAGTGTGCAATGTGGACAACAGTTGAAAAAATTATTGATGTTCCACCCGAATCATTTATACCAAAACCCAAGGTAGACTCAATGGTAATTCGCCTCACCATTAGAGATAAACCCAGTGCCGAACTGCATGATCCAATTTTTTTCACCCAGGTAGTCCGGGCAGCTTTTGGGCAAAGAAGAAAAACCCTTAACAACGCCTTAAAAACCTTAAACCCATCACCTAATGTTTGGCTCCAAAAAGCTGGTATAGATCCTAAACGTCGGGGGGAGACCTTGTCAGTTTTGGAATTTGCCCATCTGGCTAACTGTCGCGAGCTTTAGCTTTTAGCTCTGGCTGGATTGAGACTCTTTAGCTATCTCTTCCATCATACCCTCAATGGATGCTTGAACAGCACGGTTAACATCTTTTCTATCACCCTTACCAAGACCAGCAGTTGAGATAACCGGGCCGATGCGCAGTTGTATCTCCCCAGGTTTTTTATAATAAGCCTTCGGTGCCCAAAACTCTCCAGCATTATGGGCAACAGGAACAATAGGTACAGCAGATGAGAGAGCCATACCCACGCCACCAGGGTTATATTTACCAATCTCTCCTGGGGCCACACGTGTTCCTTCTGGAAAAATCAGTACTACTTTACCTTGGGAGAATGCATCCTTACATTTTACCGCCATAAGACGAAGTGCAGAGACCCCTTGGGAGCGGTCAATGGCAATTTGCCCGGTAAACCGCAGTGCCCAGCCAAAAACAGGAATATTAAGCAGGCTTTTTTTCAAAACCAAAATAGCATCGGGAAAAAAAGCCTGTAGAGTTACAGTCTCCCATGCCGACTGGTGCTTGCTGAGAATCATATATGGTGGAGGCGGTAATTTTTCCAGCCCCTCTACCCGCACAGTCAAACCACAGATCAAAGCCAGGATAAAACGATTATATCTACTCCAGAGATGCACAATATAGCGTCTTTTTACATTGGAAGTCAGTGGTACAGAGAGTAAAATAATGGTGGCAAAGAATAAAATTCCCACAACAAAAAAGCAAAAAAAGAGGTTTGATCTTGAAAATACCTTGATTTTATCCACATTAACCCTCATACAAACACCCTAGTAGGAACTTTTTTAACTAACTGCCCTCTAAACATCGTTAACTATTTTGACGAGTAGTTCGTTCTCAATATAGCAAGCAGGGGCTTGGATAGTAAAGAATTCACAACTAAGGAGTAGCGGAAAAAATAATGAGTAATAGTGCATTAGTCTCAATCGCTGACTACGGAGAACTCTCTCAATATGTTGAAAGAATCAATGCATCACCAATCCTGACCCAAGAAGAAGAGTTTGAACTTGCCGTCAAATTTCGCGAACATCAAGATATTGATGCTGCCCACCGCTTAGTCTCATCCTACCTACGTTATGTCGTTAAAATCGCTAAAGAGTATCAAAACTACGGTATGCGGATTATGGATTTAATCCAAGAAGGCTCCATCGGTTTGATGCAGGCTGTTAAAAAGTTTGATCCCTATAAAGGATTTCGCCTCTCTACCTATGCTATGTGGTGGATACGTTCTGCTATTCAAGAGTTTGTGCTGCGCTCTTGGAGCTTGGTTAAAATTGGTACAACCACAGCCCAACGCAAACTATTTTTCAAGTTACGACAGAGCAAAAAACAGATTGACCGTCTTGAAGATGTTGAGGCTAAAGAGATTGGTCTTAAACTTGGGGTGACTACACAAGAAGTGTTGGAAATGGATGGCAGGATGTCAGGAAGAGATGACTCCCTAAACCGTCCGGCTATTGAAGATGGCGACGAAATACAAGATATGCTTGTCGACAACAGAGCCAACCAAGAGATGGTTATGTTGGCAACGGAACAAAACCAGATAAAAAAAGATAGCGTTGCCAAAGCGTTAGCTTGTCTAAATGCGAGAGAAAAATCCATCATCAACTGGCGACTACTTGCTGAACCCCCTCTTACCCTGGAGACGATAGGAGAAAAATTAGGAATATCCCGAGAGCGGGTACGACAACTGGAAAAAAAGTCTCTGGAACGGATGAAAAAAACCTTGGGCAACGGATTAGCTTTGGCCTTTTAGATAATAGATATTTGTATGGACCGATAAAAAGCGGCTCTTAGAAGTTTCTATTAGCTGCTTTTTTGTATCATTACAATAAATAATGATGTATCATCATTATTGTTGCTATATCATCATTTATATCTGGCAGCTATGAGCATATTACCCGGATATTTCATAAATTACGGTCGATATCAATTTATGAAATATCCGGCATTATTAACAAAATAATTAAATGGAAGATATTTCTATGAGCGATTCGGCAAAAGTTCCCAGTTCCTTAGATGGCATTAACGTTATAATGCAAGGCTCACCTTCCCCACTCTCCCCAGAAGGCGAACACCAGAGTAAAAACGCAAAAAAAGATCCTATAGTTGAGTGGAACCTTAACAAAGCAGCAGTATCTCGCTTTGCTAAAGATAGCAACTGGCCTGAAGCCCTAAAGACACTAAAAATGCTATCTACCAAGCACCGCAACAAAGAGGTGTACAAAGCTCTTGCTATGAGAGTCTGGATCTGCTTAAAAAGTGACGCAACTGTAGATGAGGTGGTATTAAGCCTGTTTCACCTGTTAAACACCTTGGGTGCAAAACATGAAGTTGCTGGCCCCATTGCTGCCCTTGCTCACCTTATGGCAAAAAACCGCACTCCAGACCATGCAGATCGAGATCTGGCTATGGGACAGTCACAGCAGATGTTTAACATGATTTGTGAAAATCATAAAATTATCGGTGAAGAGGCTTTCCATAAATGGGTAGCAGCAAACAAGCTAGAAGACCCCAACCACTACATTCCCATTGTTATGAATTGCCTGGATATTATGGTTGGTGATGATTGGTGGTTTGATAGGGAACAACTGCAAAACGAGATGGAGGCAGCAAACGCAAAAAAACTTGCTGCAAACTCTTAATTTCCGGGTTGGGCAATTTGCTGAATGATCCTGGTGGATATCACCAATAATCTGCCAGGATCTTCAGCGATATGATAGTGCAAACTGCCATCATTCCAAACAAAACGCTTATTCCCACAAAGAACTTATACTCTACGTTAAAACTAAGATTCACACAGTTGATGCACTCTTTTAGCCCTAATGCATGCCAAGGCTGTTTTTCATAGCCACATTTTTCACACTTAACACCCATTCCCCCCCCCAAAAAAAAACAGACTGCTTATAATTTTTTAATACAAAATTATTAAGAAATCCCAACTTTCTATAATATTTATTTTTACACAATCTACCGCATAATAACAGCAAAAAAACAAGAATATATATTCATTTACTGTTTGTTTACTTTCTTGCATAATCAATAAGTATAAAAGAGAAAAGTAGCAGCAATTTTTATGACCCATACAAAAAGTGGCCGTAATCATTACAAAAATATTGAGTTATAATTAACTAACGTACCATCAGCCATATAGCAATTTTATAAAATGTTACGAGAAAATTTAGTTGCCCATAGGGGTATTCCAGCCAATTTTCCTGGTAATAGCATACATGGTTTACACTGTGTACTTGAGTATGGTATCCACTATTTGGAATTTGATATTCAAATTAGCAGTGATGGGGTAGCAATTCTATTTCACGATGCCAACCTTAAACGAGAAACAGGGATTAACGCCCGTGTAGAAGATCTAACATGGGATGAGTTACAAAAGATCCATTTCAAGAAAAAAAATGGTGAGCAAACATACCCCCTAACCTCCTTGGCTAACGCCGTAGAATTAATAGAAAAATATCCACAATGTACAATTTTTGCTGAGGTAAAAAGAGCAGCTATTCTCAAGTTTGGTATTGAGGGTGTAACAGCAATTATTTTCAACACCCTTGCTCCAATCCACAAAAGGGTTATACCTATCTCAATTCATAAAGGGTTTCTTAAACATGTTAGAGAGCAGTTTAGTTGCCCCATAGGGTGGATTTGTGAAACCTTGGGAGAGTACAACCAACAACAGGCCAATAATCTTAAACCAGACTATCTTTTTACCAATATGGATAATCTTTCCCAAACTCAAACTCTCTCCCCTGCCCCATGGGTATGGGCAGTGTATGAAACCAGCGATCCTAGTGTAGGAAAAAAATGGTTGAAAAGTGGCGTGACCCTAATTGAGAGCAATGATGTAGTGGCTATGATTAAATTTGAAGATGATAGATTGTGAACGCTCAAAAAACATCAAACAGTGATGGTGTAGAGCTAACGGTTGATTCTGCCTATTTACAAGCATTAGAGCACTTTGCAGGTGGGAGATATTCTCAAGCCGATAAATTGTGCACTGCAATTATCAATGCACTGCCAACCCATATTGATGCCATAAATTTAATTGGGGTTATTGCCCAAAAAGTCAACCAGCACGCCATAGCAGTCGAACAGTTTCAAAAAGCCATAGATATAGACAACAGCAGAGGATTGTTATACTACAATGTGGCTTTATCCCTAAAACAGCTAGGCCGTAAAACAGAGGCTATTCAAGCTTTAAATACGGCTCACAATCTAGAACCTGAAAACAGCCAAATTGCCGACTATTTACAAGGGATTTTAAACCCGGACAAAAAAGCCCAAGATTTGTTGGTCGAGGCAACATCACACCATCAATCC
>JADFYX010000419.1 GCA_015232795.1 Magnetococcales bacterium | reverse complement strand
CAAGCTCTGAGGTTAGGATTAATTCATGCGGTTGAACTTTTTACTTGCCATGCCGAGACTGGTACAAAAAATCGGTGATGGTTATGTCTTCCCCTTGGGCATGGCTTATGTTTCAGCCAGCCTAAAAAGAGCTGGTTTTAACATTTTCACCATAAATCTTAATCATCATGAAGGAAGTCTTGAAGATATCCTCAATGAGGCAATACACTCTCACGATATAAACATAGTAGGAACTGGCGGACTATCCCCCCAATATCATCTGGTAAAAAATATTCTAAAAACAGTAAAAACCATTGATCCAAAAATTATAACTGTCACAGGTGGAGGTATAATCTCTTGCCAACCCGAAGTTGCTATGGAGGCTCTAGAATATTCAGACTATGGAGTGGTTGGCGAGGGTGATGTAACAGTTTGCAAATTTGCCAGCACCCTTGAAGCTGACGGTGATATGTCACAAGTTGCAGGTCTTATTATCAAACAAGGTCCAAAATCATTCCTAACCACTGCAGTTCCTCCTGATATTACCGACTTGGACTCCCTCCCTTGGGCCGATTATGAGGGGTTTGATATTGAAAAATATTTACAACTACCACCACCAGCATTTGGTGGTCTAAATTCCAACCTCATGATACCAATGCTTGCAAGCCGATCTTGCCCTTATAAATGCACTTTCTGCTTTCACTCACTTGGTGCTCGCTATCGTCGCCGCTCTTTGGACGATTTTTTTGCTGAGTTGGAACATCTAATTGATCGCTACAATATTAAATATGTCTCCATGGCTGACGAGCTATTTGAACCCAAGCCTGATAATATACTGGCTTTTTGTAAGCGTATGAAACCCTACGGTATTCACTGGTATGCTGATTTTGCAATAAATAATGTAAAAGAGGAGTTGCTTCCCATCATGAAGGATGCGGGGCTAGATGTAATGTTTTTTGGTTTGGAGAGTGCAGATGATCGCATTCTTGATAGTATGAACAAAAAAGGGCTTACTATCAAAAAGATAGAGACTGTACTTGCGGCCGTGCAAAAATATGATATACCTGTATTTGGTGCTTTTATTTTTGGTGATATTGCAGAGACGGTCGAGACAGCACAAAATACCATGAAGTGGTGGAAAGAACACCCAGAACATCTGATTCATTTAACACTGCTAAAACCCTTCCCCGGTTCTCAAATATATGATTATGCCTGTGAAAAAGGGATAATTAAAGATAAAGTTCAGTATCTTAAGGATGGCTGTCCACAGGTTAACATCTCCAAAATGAGCGATGATGAGTTTGCAGAGCTTGGACGGCAGATTTCAATATCTATGGACTCCCTAGAAAAACTTGAAGATATGGAGATGCTAAGCCTTGATCCTATTATGGGCCGTATGGCTATTAGTGGTATATGTCCATCATGTTCAAAGTTAAACACCTATAAAGAGGTAAAGCTTTTTGCTCTGGATTACATAACCTGCCCCCATTGCAATCAAAAATTTCATATTCCCCTACCCAATGAAGTTGTGAGCAACCTTGAGAACAATTTGAGCCAGTTACTTAAGACACATGAAAAAATTGCTATTTGGGGCATGACATTGACTATGATGGAGATGTTTAAAGAGTCTAAAATACTTATGGATTCTGGAGTTTTTCCTGTGGATATCTCCGAAAGCAAAACCTGTATCAATCTTTATGGCAAGCAGATCCATCATCCGCAAATCATTAATCAAGAGAATATTACCCTTACTATTATTGCAGTTCCATCCCACATTGGGCAGATTTCCTGTCAGATTGAAGAGAACCATCCTGGGGTGAGTAGAGTTTTGGATATCTGTGAATTGGTGGGTAGTGAAATACCTAAAAAGGTTGTTGGCAAAAGATGATTGCTAGTTGTAGGCATAGTGGTCGTTTATCGTACAATATCCGGGCTAAATCTTAACTATGAATAGGGATATGTTATGATTAGCATTATCACACCTGTATTTAATAGTGATGATTTTCTTCCCCTCTGTATAAAAAGTGTATTAAATCAAAGCTACTGTGATTGGGAATTAATTATAATTGATGATTGTTCTAGTGATAACAGCGTTGAAATTTGCCGTAATTTTGCAGATAAAGATAGCCGGATTAAACTATTGCTCAACAAAAAAAACATTGGCCCTGCTGCTACGAGAAACAATGGGCTTCAAGTTGCCCAAGGTGAAAGTATAACCTTTTTAGATTCCGACGATATTTTAACCCCAGATGCACTGTTACATCTCGATAATGCATTTAAAAAATCTGGTGCAGACATTGTAGTTGGCTCCTATGATAAGTTTAACGATTTTCAAACAGGGGCTGATTCTCCCATAGAAATTGGGGAGATGGTTTTTGCGCAAGATTCAGAAAACACAATGAATATTGATGATATTATAGCCTATGTTGAAGGCTACCTCATGAAGCCCAACCGCAAGCCTCTGTTTACAACCTCTTGGTCCCGTCTGTTTCGTG
>JADFYX010000418.1 GCA_015232795.1 Magnetococcales bacterium | reverse complement strand
ATAGAGACGAGCCTTGAGCATGTTGAACGCCTCATCCTTGTTACGGTGTTGGGAGCGGCCGCTCTGACACTGGACAACAATACCGGAAGGGTGGTGGGTAATACGAATAGCCGAGCTGGTCTTGTTGATATGCTGACCACCAGCACCTGAAGCCCGATAGGTATCTATACGGATATCTTTTTCGTTGATATCCACTTGAACAGTATCGTCAATCTCTGGGTATACATATACAGAAGAGAAAGATGTGTGCCTTCTGGCAGAAGAGTCAAAGGGGCTTATTCTAACCAACCTGTGCACTCCCCCTTCAGTTTTCAAATAACCATAGGCCAAATCACCAACCACCCGTACAGAAACAGATTTACATCCCGCCTCGTCTCCTGCCTGATAGTCTTGAATCTCAGTTTTAAAGCCGTGGGACTCTGCCCAGCGCAGGTACATACGTAAGAGCATCTCAGCCCAATCTTGGGATTCCGTCCCCCCTGCTCCTGGATGTATCTCAAAAAAGGCGTTATTACCATCAACTTCACCGGAAAGCATACGCTTAAGCTCTAAATCTTCCACCCGTACCAACATAGCTGCCGATTGCTTGCCAATCTCCTCTATAAGATCTTGGTCATCCTCCTCCAAAGCCATTTCGTGAAGATCTATGCTATCACTCAGTTCAGTGTCTAAAGCCTCCCACTCGCCTATGGTTTTCTCCAGCAAGCTTTTTTCCCGCATTATCTCTTTCGCTCGCACAGGGTCAGCCCATAAGGTGGGGTCTTCACTTAGAGAGTTAATCTCTTCTAAGCGTTTTTTGCCATTTTCGTAGTCAAAGATGCCCCCTCAGAAGAACCAACTTCTCCCGAATGGCGTCAAAATTTTTTTTACTGCTCTCTTCCATATTAATAACCGTTAAACTATATAAATAAATAAAAATGGGTTATACAACATTATCTTATCATAATCGCTAGCACTATAGATGGCTATAGATTATTCTTCAACTCTACTGTATCACTCTTGCTTGTAGCAGTCATCATCTACCACGTATTGGAATAAATTTCAAAAAAAGAGGGAGAAAAAAAGTGTGAGTAACCCGGAAAAAGCCCCAGACGATCAACTGATCAAGATGCTTGAAGATGTCCCTTTTTTTAAAAAATTTACTACCTATGAAAAAAAACGTATTGCCGGACATGACTCCAGTTTCGAAAAATATCCAGCAGGTAAAACAATTATTAAAGATGGAACCCATGACACAGCATTTTTTATTTTGATAAAAGGGGAGGTATCCGTCGAGAAAAAAAAAGCACCAATTGCGGCACTTGCAGCAGGGGAATTTTTTGGGGAAATGGCCTTTTTAACCAATGCAAAACGTAATACAGACATTATCGCTCAGTCACCATGTGTTGTTATAAAGGTAAACCACGACCTTCTGGAACGATTAAGTGCTGAAATTAGAGAAAAAATTAAAGACCAAATTATTGAAAAACTGGTTGAAAGGCTCAATAAAACCACCGAACGCCTTAGAGTACGTATGTAACCACCTACTATGGAGCAAATAAATTGTATTTTGCCATTATAAGCCAAGATATTGAAAACTCTTTAGCCTTAAGAAAAACCGCTCGCCCTGCACATATTAAAAGGTTAGAGAAGCTGCGCGACGCAAACAGGCTACTTATTGCGGGCCCGTTTCCCAATCCAGACGGTGAAGGTTTTACAGGTAGTTTGGTAGTAGCAGAGTTTGACTCTCTAAAATCTGCCCAAACCTGGGCCGATGCCGACCCTTACATGAGTGCAGGGGTATATGCCAATGTCATGGTTAAACCTTACAAAAAGGTATTGCCTTAACGATGCTGCCAAAACTCCAAGAGAAAATTCAGGGTGCTATCATATATTCCACCATTATCACTCTCACGGGGTCCAGCTATATTAAGGGTGTTTACAGTGTTCTGCCCCAACCATGTAAACAACGTCTCTAAAGCGGCCTCTTTATTCATGGCTACATAATCAAGATCCAAAATCAAGCAAGGTTTTCCAAGTTTTTTGGTAAGGCGGTGAGTAAGGGCTGTGCCACCTTGCAACACCCCTCGGCTTATAATGAGGGTAGCGTCGGAGTCTTGAATATTCAACTCGGTACGTTGGGGATAATAGGAAGTCGTGGTCTCTTTTAAGGGGTATTGATCAGGAATGGGACCATCTAATGCTAAACGCCCTTTAGGACACCAACCCCCTGACTTTAGACCACTTTGAGAAGCAAAATCTAGGGCTGCACGGTCTACTCCAGTCTGCCCCCCTGAGATTATCTTTTGTAGAATTATTTTTATCATTATACATGCTATTTATCATACTAAAAACCAAATGCCCTAGAAAAAGCAACATTCTATATGCAATTTTTTAATAGCTTTTACTCAATTAGTGCTAGCATTTTCAGCTGCTTCTTGGTATTTTGCTCCCGGAAATCCTAAAGATACTTCTGGTAATATTAGGAGAAGCTTTTGGATG
>JADFYX010000417.1 GCA_015232795.1 Magnetococcales bacterium | reverse complement strand
GCAACTGATCTCGAAGGTAAGCTAATCGAAGTGCATGATGACTATAAACCAAATCGTATCAATGCATGGACAGATTCGAATGGTGTAGTAGTTAGATTGTGGCTCGGATGAGATGTCAAGATGCATCAAACATTGTTAAACTTTGGCGATGCCGTTTTTATTTAGCTGTGCCATTTACAGCTATAAGAATGTACATATCTAATTCTGGACATTCTGCAGTCAACTTTATAGCTTCTTGGCAAATAGCTGTTGGCTTAGCTCAAGTCAGAATGCAATATTATTATGAAATTGAAGAAGTAATGGAAAAACTAAATGAAATATCTACTGTCTTTGCTAATAGCCGTAACGCTAACAGCTTGCAACGTTCTGCCCAATTTGATAAAAAAGGATAATGACCCACTAGAGATAGAGGTTATTATTCTCGATGACTGTAACAGTTGGACCCCGGTGCATAGTCCACTTGTTAATGAACAATGTATGCTTTACCGACGTTATGAACGTTATAAATTAACTGAATGGGCTTACGGTTTTGGATCAGTTATTTGTAGACCTATTGGTACACCCTGGTCGTGTCCAAACTAAGTCTTTATAAATGGGAGTGTCGCCAAGTCTGGTTAAGGCCCACGTCTGATACGCGTGTATGCACAGGTTCAAATCCTGTTTCTCCCACCATTGAGCAAATCTATCCAAGACCTCAAATAAGGTTGACCGTTGCGGGGATAGCGTAATTAGTAACGTGACAGGTTTCCAACCCGTAGTGGGGGTACAACCCCTACCCGCTCCACATTTAGAGATAAAAACATGCTAGAAATTACTCGATATCTCATCGCATTGCCTTTCTTAATCACAGGTGCTACCTTTGCTTTGATCGGCTTATCTATTCTCCCAGAAGATGAAAAGTTGAAAGGCTGGGATTAGGCTCCTATAGCTCAGTGGTAGAGCACTCCCTTGGTATGGGAGAGGTCGGCGGTTCAAATCCACCTAGGAGCACCATATATATCATTAAAGATGTATACTTGAGTATCTGTTGAATCTTATCCCAGAGAAAATTACTATATCGAAAGGTCCCGAGAGGACCGAGATCAACTATTTTGACGGTAAAGAATATACATACCGTACAATAACCATAGCTTTTTGTGAAACTGAAGCAGATTTAGAAAATTTAAAACAAAGTCAAGCATACTGGAAAGAAAATAAATATATATTAGGTAAATGTGAAGAAATTAAAAACGAGCCCATTACTTCTCTGAAAATGTTTTTTAGTGAAGCTAATGCATTCGATTCTTATCTCATTCAAGATAGATATTTGTGGACTCCACCTATCCATCCACAAACTTTCAGATGGCAAAAGCATGTTTCAAAATCTGGAATACCACCAGGTGGTGTACTCCATCTTACAGAACCAATCCATATCGTTTCTTATAAAGAATTAAATTACTCTAGAGTTACAACAGTCACAACGCTGATGGATGTGAATTCAGCTGAAGCTATCGAACTTGCTGAAAAACAAAAATCTTTTAAAGATTTTAAAGATTATGGGAAAAGAATCCCTATCCGAGATCTTAAACGTGGCTATGCGTATGTAACAAAAGGCAATAGCCAAGCTATTTTCGCAGGGCGCATGGCAGGTAAATTATTGTTTTATTCTTGCTATCATAGTGAAATCAACGATATAAAACGGGGATCGGTTGATACTCATAGAAAAAAGACATGGAGCGCGTACGTCTTAAAGCGTAGCCATAGTTTTTCAACCTGTCTTGGTAAAGTTATTGATCCTGAAAAAATTAAGGAATTTGCTACCGAAGCCTATAAAACTAGATTGGTTTTTTGTAGAGATGCTATTCCTAATTTAGAACAAGAAATTATTAAAGAAAAAGCAGCCGATCAATTAGCTAACCCAGTACCCCTAGGTGCTCCAAGACGTGGTTATTATAATTACAAAATAGTGCGTCTTGAAAATACACTTGCTAAATGTAAAGAAGATTATGAGTTGCTATTAGATGTCATTTCCATTATCTAAAACAAAAAGGCCCAGGCAAAGCCTGGGCCTTTAGTACTTGCCGATTAAAAATCAATCAAACTCTGCTGTAGCAGCAAAAGAACCGCCTGGCGTTAATAGCATTCTTGCTTCTATTAAAAGCGTTTTGCCACTAGCTCCACCAACATCTGTAAGATCTAAATGTACCTCACCTGTAGTAGCATCAGGATAACACAACGCAACACAGGTACCAGTTCCGACATCAAGAGCACCATCACCACCTGATGTTTTAGTTAATGTAAAAGCTGCTGGCAGCGCAATAGTACCAGTAGTTACATCGTAAACCTTAATCATCATCTGACTCTGAATGGTTCCAGAGTCACGAGTGTCAGCGAAATTTGTCGCATTTGCAAAAGGCAGCTCGCCTGCAGCAAGATCTTCAATGAGTTGATTTTTTTCTAAATGTACCATTGAAATGACGAGGGGAATAACATCACTATCTTCGTGCATGTCGA
>JADFYX010000416.1 GCA_015232795.1 Magnetococcales bacterium | reverse complement strand
ACAGCAGCGTTTAAATTTTTTACCGCTTCCACAAGGGCAGGGGGAGTTTCTGTTAATTTGTCGTTGTGATGGGGCTTCATTTGCCAACTGGGTACAACGATACTGGTAGTCAATTAACGTGTTGTCGCTTTTCTCCTCTTGCTTAGCTATTCCCATGGTAAGTTCTAAGACATCTCCAGCAATGACTTGGATTTGCTCTAAAATTGGAAAAAATGCCTGCTTCCAATGGGTTTCAGGTTTGCCTGGTGCTGTTGTCAAGTGGATCGTATCTGTTAAAGCTAGATTAAACCATCCGCCAATACCATGGACATCTCCTGGATATTGAAATTTAAAAAGCAGTTTGTTTTGAATGGTTCGAGAGTTGGCTGTGTATAAATCAACCTGGGCATAAGAGAGTGGTTTTGTTAATAAGTTTCTTGGTTTAATAGTCTCAACCATTAATTTACGACCAAAAATTTCTCGGGCAGGGGAAAAATCTACCCCTTCAACAGATCGCCAGAATTCAATTTTTCTATTGCAATGAGGTGCTGTAGCCGGGGCTAAGAAGAGTTCCAACCCTTGGGGTATAAGGCGAGCATCTTCTTTTAAAAATCGATCACGGGCATCTATAGTGAAATCCAGGGTGTTTTCGTCGAGTCCAAAGCTACCAAGTGTTTCTGAGAGAAGAATATCGGCTTTTTGGGGAAGGGTGACATCTTTGGAGTTTTCATTAATAAATTCTATAGAATCTGTAAAACCGTTATGTTGCGCTATGGCTTTAGCAAGCTCAATGGCATCACTCTTTTCAATAGCATAAACCTTTTTTGCCCCAGCTTTTAAAGCCAAAAAACTTAATATTCCTGTACCGCAACCAAGGTCAACAACTACATCTCCTGGCTTAACAGTGCTATTGATTGCCTCTGAATATGCCCTCATCCGTATGGTGTCACTCATCATCGAATAGTAGTCGTCATACTGTGTTAACGCGCTGCGAAATTGTTTCACTTCTTCACTCCTATATACTTTTTGACTCTGTAATTTGGTTACGAATCTTTTGTTTTCTGATCTGAGTTAATTTTACTGGTTTTCCTTAATTGGCTTGCATCTTGCTTTCTATAACAGCAACTCCTCAGTTAACTGTTTTGACTTTGGAGAATTAATTGAAAGTAAAACTTGGAGGATAAAATGAAACACGCAATGTTAACAGATAAACCCGGCCCTAACCTTCATAAGGCACAAAATGTGTTTGTAAAAATGCTAGCAGCTATCTATGTTGGCGGTGCATATGGACTTGTTGTTATCACTTTGGTGCAAATTGCCATTGTTATTTCTTGGTTTAACTGAATAATATTAAACAATATTATGCTAAAAGGGGGGCTGTTCACAGCAGTTGTGGACAGCCCCCATCAAAAGGGCTGTCCATCTTTAGTTGTGGGCAGCCTTTCGCAAAAAAGGGCCGTTCATCTTAGCTATGGGCAGCACCTCTTACCAATAAATTAAGCAAATCATACATAGTCTCAAGGCGGGGTACTAATACACCGCTCTTTTTTGCTGTTCTGACAATATTTCCCAATATTGCCTCAATCTCCATTGGGCGGTTTCCCTCATAATCCAATAACATACTAGTCTTATATGGACGCATAATTTGGGTGTCTGCAATATTTTTATCTATTACATCAGTAGGCAAAATATGCCCAACAGAGGCAGCAACGGCATAAACTTCCTCCATTATACTCCTAATAAGGGCAACAGTTTCTGGTTTAGCCATAATCTGCTGGGTATCTGTCTGGGTTAAGACGGATATGGGGTTGAAGGGTGCATTCCAAATCAACTTTTGCCACCGCTCAGTAACAATTGATTCTGATATACGACAAGGGGTTTTAGATTTATTAAATAGTTCCGCAAGGTTACGTACAGCTAACGAACTGCCGTTTGGGTATGTGCCAACTACCAATTTACCATGACATAGATGGATAATATGTCCCGGTTTGGTACGGTTTACACAAATAAAAGCCAACCCACTGATAATCTCATTGTTAATAAATTTTACAGAGATATTTTCCTCAATGTTTATACCATTTTGTAGGAGGAAAATAGTGGTTTTAGGGCCAACAACCGGGGCAATAATTTTGCCAATATCAAGCTTAGGTAAAGATTTAAGAGCAACGAGGATATAGTCAGGAACATCTTTATAATTGGCAACTTGTTGCAAAACATTATGGGGTTTAAAATGATAATTACCATCTATACTATCTAATGTTGTAGCCATAGCCACTGACGATCCCAACCTGAAGAGTGAAACACCTCTTTTGCCCCTCAGTGACCCTACTAAAACTGCTCAATTTATCAAAGATTTATTTAAACTATAGCTGTGATCAATAGCTATTTGGAGGCTTTTTTAAAGTGATAAAACTGAGTGTTCAGATACTCAACTACATCACTGACATCCTCTGGCCACCATTCAGAATTTAACACTTGCTGATTGCAAAACTCTACCTGCATAGTTAGTTTAGCTAAAGA
>JADFYX010000415.1 GCA_015232795.1 Magnetococcales bacterium | reverse complement strand
CCCCAGAGACCGCTATGAAACGGCTGGTAGCCGCTGGTTATGGTGCGATTTTTCAAATTTGCCCAGTTTTTAGGGCTGATGAAGCTGGCAGACTCCACAACCCAGAATTTACCATGTTAGAGTGGTATCAACCGGGTTGGAATATGGAAGATTTAATGGTTGAGGTGACAGACTTAGTGCAGAATGTGCTCCATTGTCCTGCCCCAATTATGTTGACATTTAGGCAGGCATTTCAAAAATATGTCGGTATTGACCCTTTTTTATCACCTTTAACAGACATGGCCAAAAAAGTTTCCACACCTCCACCTAAGGGGTTAGACCGGAGTGGTTTGACCGATCTGTTATTGGTTGATCAACTGGAGCCAGCCCTTAAAAAACAAGGAGGTAGCCTGTTTTTGTGGGACTATCCAGCTTGGGACCCTGCCATGGCTGAAGTCGACCCCGGTCCCCCCCAAGTTGCAAAAAGATTTGAAATGTATGTAGATGGTGTAGAACTTGCGAATGGCTATCAAGAGTTGCGAGATGCCCATGAGCAAAAGCAGCGATTTGAGAAGATTAACCAACAGCGTCTGCAAGATGGTCAACAACCGTTACCAGTTGATAACCGTTTTTTAGAAGCTTTAGCAAATGGTTTTCCCCACTGTGCAGGGGTTGCACTTGGAATTGATCGTTTGCTTATGCTAGCTTTGCAAAAAGAGAGAATTGCCGATGTAATGGCATTTCATGTTGATAGAGTTTAAAATAATAATTGATTATAAGGGTTTAATAGGAGTTAGAAATGGTTTTATTACACACACCAGCGGGTGAATTAGGGGCGAGAGCTTCAGATTTTTCCTTAATGGGAGTGGATGACAAGCAACACTCTTTGGCAGATTATAAAAATTCTAAAGTGTTGGTTGTAATGTTTATTTGCAACCACTGCCCTTATGTGCAAGCCATAGAAAATCGTCTTATTAACTTGGCAAACGAATTTGATGTTACTGATGTAGCTTTTGTGGGTATTAACAGCAATGATCCAGTGCGTTATTCTGAAGATAGTTTAGAAAACATGAAAAAACGTGCTGCCGAAAAAAATTATCCCTTCGCCTATGTCGTTGATGAAGACCAATCTGTAGCAACAGCCTATGGAGCAGTTTGCACTCCAGATATTTTTGTTTTTAACCAAAAAAGAGAACTCACCTACCGAGGCCGGTTAGATGATAGCCCACGTAACCCTTCAGCGGTAAAGAGTCAAGATCTAAAGAATGCCCTCATAGCCACCCTTGCTGGTAAACCTGTACCATCTCCACAGCATTCATCTATGGGTTGCAGTATAAAATGGTTGAGCAACCGCTAGTTAATAGGGATAGAATATTTAGATTTGAATTGTAATTGACCCTTATGGTTTACTTTTCCAATTTAGGTGTTTTCAATTACTAAAAAATTATAAGTCTCGACACCGTCACTTGGCTAATTCTACCATATCAACCCCTTTTCTAAGTTGTTCCAGACGTTGCTCTACTCCAGGCATGGACAAAAACCTGGGTTGCAGAGTGGAAGGTTTTAACACTTCTCGCCATAACAACTCTTGAATAATTGGAATGTGGTTTCGGCTCATTTTTCCTATCCATAGTGGGTCTAAAGCACCACCACCTGAGAGATAATCTATAACTTCCACAAAACCAGCCAAATAGAGCGCATCTTTAGTCAAACCTCCTCCACGATATACACGTGTAGCAATAGAAAACGCACTTTCTATACTGAATCCCAGACCGTCATTTAGCATGGCAAAGGTTTGAATAAATGGAGCTCCGTCTACCATATCGGATACTGCCAGAACCCGAGCTGCCAAAACTCTTAATCGATTGACAGTCAATCCACCGGAAAGGTGTTCAGCAACCACTGCCAGCCCTTCCTGGAATGATTCATAATTTGCAAACCCACTAGATAAAAGCTGAAGTGGTTGTTGCATGCCGTTGAACTGGGTTAGCATATGGATGCCAATTTCATGCTGTAACAGGGCCATTGCCCTTATAGGCGTAGCAGTTGTTCCGGGTCCGAGAAGAAGTTTTCCGTTGGAGACTAAAAAGTTGTTAGGCATCTCGGGGCGGATTTCAACCCCTTGGCCAAAATCAATGCGGAGTTTTCTGTAGTGTGAAATTTCATCCCAAGCCATAGCCATTAGTTGGGTGGCTTCAAGTTCTTGGGGAAGATCTTGTGAAGCACTGCTTGGGACAAGCCTTTTCAATATGTTTCCGGCCAATTCATAGAGGGATTTGTCTACACCGCCAAACAACTGGAGACTTTCTGGCAGAAAGCGTTCGGAACCGCAATATCGCAGTAGATTGATCTGACTATCCAACTCTTCTGATTTTTCTCGGAATAGAGCCTCTAATGCAGGATCTTGTATCGTATCCACGGGAATTCGGAACAGAGTTCGTTTTAAGGCCACCGGATCAAAAGGGAGTGGACGATAGAAAAAAACTGGAGGTTTTTGGAAACGTTTTTCACAAAAGTCATTCC
>JADFYX010000414.1 GCA_015232795.1 Magnetococcales bacterium | reverse complement strand
CAGTGGTGGTGAGTGTGTAGCTGCCGAGCCCAGGATAGTTGACGAGCCACAAAACAACATGTTTTTCCCAAGTAAAAACATATCCAAAGGCAATCCTCTACAACGTGAGATAGAACAAGAAATATACGACTCCCGTTTGGACAGATCTACAATCTCCCCAGAAGCCACCGCAGAGCTACAAGAGGGCCAAGTCTTTTTACATTTCCAAGAAAATCAACCAAGTCAGATGGTGCAAAAAGATATAGATAAAAGGGTAACTCGTATAGCTTTTGACTATACACCTCTCTACGCTATGGGGGGTATCGACGATAGGGCATGGCTTGGGATGCGGATATATTTTCTCGATAGCAGAGACCATATTCTAGGTGAGATAAGAAGTGTTTATTATAATGTAATTTTTTCTGATTTAGAAAATTCCGATACTATATATTCAGTCGTTTCCCAAGGCCCATTTGATGGTGCTATGCGTCATACAGAGATAGATGCCGAACAACTTTTAAAAGAAAAACTAACAGGTATTGATCCCGAACGTGTAGCCAAAACCAGAATTTCCCTAGAGATTTCATCAAACATTTGCGGTTCCACCGTTGAAGGCTACATAGATAATATCAACCTAACCCTAGCCGATGCCACTGGTCTTAACCGTTTTAACCAAGAAGAGATTTTATCTATCATTCATACTGGTGCTGATATGTTTGATAGCAACCCAGATGAATTTCCCAGCAACTGGATAGACTCCATAGTAGCCACCTACGGCAAAGAAAAACTAGCGAAATGGCTAAATGAGATTCCAAGGGAAGTAGGGGCACACCCAGCAAGATTGGCAAAACTTATGAGTGAGCTATACACCCTAGACGGTAAAAACTCATTTGTGGTCGCCTACGGTGTCTCCATCCTGCTATACCATTTTTAGCTGTGAGTAGAGCCTCAATCCTATTTTTAACCCTAGCTATTTTAATAAGTGGCAAGGCAATAGCTTCCCCTATTACTGACCCTACCAAGCCATATGTTGAAGAGATTCCAGTAGTAAACCTGCAAACCAATCTGTTTACAGATAAACAAGATTTAACAACGCTGGCAAATGCTTGCTGGCAAGTTGGTTTTATAAAAATATACCCTAATAACCCCAACAAAAACTGGGCTATGATTGAAGGCAGAAGAGTAGGGGTTGGCTCTACTGTTTTAGGGGGCCGAGTTGTCTCTTTGAGTAGAAAACGGTTGGAATTAAGGCAAGGCAACAAAAGACGGTCATTGATTTTGTTAGATTGTGATAGTATCGGTGATATACAATCCAGCTCTGACTGCAAAAGTATGTATTATATCGTTTCAACTAATAAAGGGTGTTGAAACTAGGGTAAAACGTGATAAGGAAGTCAGCTCTAGAATCCTACTGTGGGAGAGTGTTTGTCGCTATCTGCTAATATCCAACCGCTAACTACACCTAACCATGTCAGGGTAAAACAGAGTGCGGTGTTGGGTGCCATATGTCAAGGATGGGATGTCTTGACCGTGATGTAATGTTCCATGCAAATCTGGTCAATACCTAAGTTTACGCTAGACAGGTACTCAACCAAGGTCAATACCCAAAATAACCAGTAAGCCAAGCAATATCGAAAGCAGGCTTCTGACAAACGCGATGGCTTTAGTAATCGGTTTGATTTTTTGTAAAAGACACATCAACCTGCTCTATTATCGTTTTTAACTTCTTTGATGGTATTACTCGTCAAGAACACCCGACATAAAACCCTATAAAATAAGAGTTTGCCTCACAAGCCCCAGCGCATCAAATTTCCATTACTTTCGTTGGGAGTCAAATCGATACATAAACTTGATCTCCATTATTGATATCGGTCATCAGGGGATAAATCTGCTGTACGTAATTCAGAAGGTTTTTGCTGGAAGTGGTTCACTAATCTAGCATTTGTTAAAGAATACGAAGCACTAGAGCCACTAATAATCCAATAAAATTCACAATGATCATAATATATGCTTGACCATATGTATGGCCGAGCATATATTCGACTAACCGAATATGGAGGTTTCTATGCTTAATCCAACAACATTGTTTAAAGCTCTGGTTGATGAAACTCGGCTCCGATGTTTGATGCTCATGGTCAAGGAAGATGAGTTGTGTGTTTGCGAATTGGGCTTTGCCATTGGTGAATCCCAACCCAAGATATCTCGCCACTTGGCAATGCTTCGAAAAAATGAAGTGGTCCAGGATCGTCGGGAAGGACAGTGGATTTACTATAGGATTCACCCAAGTCTACCGGATTGGGCTAGAACGGTTATCAAAGGAGTTGCAGATGGTGCTCTGGAGATTGATCCTTTTCAGGATGATCAGAAACGCCTTGTTACCATGCCGAATCGGCCTGTGAGATGTGGGTGTGAGGATCAAGATGGAGAAAGGTGTGGTTAATGTGTAAAGAAAATAGGAATAAATAGCCCATGTTCTCCTGGTTTACGGATTTGGCAGATGTATTGATTTTCAGGCTTTTGGAAAT
>JADFYX010000413.1 GCA_015232795.1 Magnetococcales bacterium | reverse complement strand
CATAAGTCAATGGCCTCATTTTGATTGGTTGCTCAGATTGACCAGGGGTGTGGGAAAGATAATTCAACCCCATAGCTGCAATTTCAATCCTTACTGGGTTGATTGAAAGCTGATTGAAGATTGAAAGAGAGCGCTACTGGCTTGAGGTGCCCCCATTTGCCCATATGTCAAGAACGACGGGGCTTTAGAAGATATTAAAATTGGCGCGCTCGACAGGAATCGAACCTGTAACCTACGGCTTAGAAGGCCGTTGCTCTATCCGATTGAGCTACGAGCGCAAGCCGTCGGTAACAGTGATGGTATCCCATTGTTTTGCAACTTTTGGGATAAAAATGGTCGGGGTGAGAGGATTCGAACCTCCGGCCCTCGGTTCCCAAAACCGATGCGCTACCAGACTGCGCTACACCCCGACAATCTTCTTCCACACGACTTGGTGGATGTCCAGCCCTTGAGTTGAACGGCGCTCAGCCTAACCTAGTCAGCTTGGTGGAGCAAGATTTATTATGGGTTTTTATAAAAATAAATTAATTATTTTTTTCTGATGGTGAATTTGAGATGGCAAATGTGCCCAAACGATGCCATATTCCCCCATTAACCCGGTCATAAACTTTAAAGAACCATAGCTCGTCAGCAGGGATACTGTTAGATATGCTGCCAACGGCTGTAAAGAGGGGGTAGGGGCTATCTTTTGGGGTTTTTACCTTGGGATAGTTAAGTTCTGATACTTTATCGCCAGATTTATTGAGAATATTAACCTTAAACTCATGGTGACCATTGTGGGTTAAGGTTAGATCCATAATAAAATATCCAACTTCACCTTTTTTTCTGTTTTGCAGAGATTTAATCACAGTAAGAGGTTGAATTAGTTCGCCAACTTTTGCGACTTTATCAGAAAAATAGGCGTTGCTGATGTAGGCTGGTTGGCGATAGGTACTGCTATTTACCCCTTTTGCCTGGGCTAATATTGGGGACAATAAAAGGCAGATGAGCAGTGCAAGGCTGCAACAAACAGTAAAAATATTTGGTGTTCGGCAATATAAGCGCATGTAAGTATCAACTCTTAAAATGTATTTTAAACCCCCAAACGCTCAATCATCTCATCGATAGAGGAGATAGGGTCGGTTTTTATTGGTAGGTTGCCAGGAAGTTTATTATAGACCTTTTTAGGTAGAAGACACCGGGAAAAACCAAGTTTTGCAGCCTCTTTCAATCTTGTAATAACATGGGAGACGGCTCGTACCTCACCTGCCAAGCCAACTTCGCCAATAATAACCAATCCCGGATCAACACTCAAATTACGATGTGAGGCAAACAGCGATGCCGCTACAGCCAAATCTGCTGCGGTTTCGGTAATGCGAAACCCTCCTGCAATGTTTAAAAATATATCATGACTAAACAGGCCAAGTCCCAGTCTTTTTTCCAATACTGCGGTTAACATGGCTAAACGGTTGCTATCCCAGCCTAAAGTGGTACGCCGGGGTTGGGCCAGGGGGCTTGGCGCTACCAACGATTGGATCTCCAGCAGTACAGGTCGGGTGCCCTCCATACCAGCAAATACTACCGAGCCAGCAGCTCCTTGTACCCGTTCTGATAAAAACAGTTCGGAGGGGTTTTTTACCTCTTGCAGTCCGTCAGCACGCATTTCAAATACACCGATTTCGTTTGCAGGACCAAAACGGTTTTTAACTGCACGAATAATACGATAGTCGTGGCCTCTCTCCCCTTCAAAGTAGAGTACAGTATCCACCATATGTTCTAAAACCCTTGGTCCGGCAATCTGCCCCTCTTTGGTGACATGGCCCACCAGAAACATAGCCATATTTCTATGTTTTGCAAGGGCTATGAGATGACCGGCACACTCACGCACTTGGGTTACAGCACCTGCTGCTGCGGGTATGTCGTCACTTGCCAGGGTTTGTACAGAGTCAACAACCAATATAGCTGGGCTGGTCTCTTCAACAACTCTGATAACCTCTTCTAAACGGTTTTCCATTAAAACCGGAAAATTATCACCCTGAATACCAAGACGGTCGGCGCGTTGTTTAAGCTGTTGTGGGGACTCCTCACCGGATACGTAGAGAACTGGCAGTTTTGTCGCCAAAGATGCCAAAGCCTCCATAAGCAGAGTTGATTTGCCTATACCGGGATCTCCAGCAATTAAAGTGACAGAGCCAGGGGTTAGCCCACCACCTAAAACCCGGTTGAACTCACCGATACCCACCTGAATTCTCGCACCACCCCCATTGGCAATTTGTGATAACGGTGTTGGTTCAGAGCGTGCGGCAGCACTTGCTGGTCGTCGAGATTGATTGCCACCACTGCCGGGATTAAAGGCTTTTAGGGTGTTCCAGGCTCCACAGGCAGCACATTTTCCAACCCATTGACCAAAATCTGCACCACAATCACTACAAACAAACCTAAGTTTTTCTTTTGCCACTTTTGAGTATTCCTCTATTGTTCGTATATAGTTAAATTAAAAATTAAGTAAGAATATCTGTATTTTAAAA
>JADFYX010000412.1 GCA_015232795.1 Magnetococcales bacterium | reverse complement strand
GCTGATCTAGTACGGGAACTTGCCCGACTTGGAGCAGAGGTTTTAATAGATTTTATGATTCTCTCTTCCTACGGTAAAAGTACTGTTAGTTCTGGTACAGTGGAGATCAAACTTGATTGCAGCCAAAATTTACAAGACAAGCAGGTGCTTCTGCTTGATGATATATTAGATAGTGGTACAACCCTCTCTTTTGCCAAAGATCACCTGCAAAAACTTGGTGCAACCGAGGTAATAACCGCTGTTCTCCTAGACAAACCATCACGTCGCAGCAACAATTTTACCGCCGATTTCACAGGCTTCACCATTGATAATCTTTTTGTAGTCGGATACGGAATTGACTTTGCCGAGCATTTTCGTGAACAGCCCTTTGTGGGGTATGTCAAACTGTGATGGCTAAATCCCTGCAATGTCGCACACTGCTATTTGACTTAGATGGTACTTTGGTAGACTCTGCACCAGATTTGTGGCACACCATGAACTATGTTCTGAAATCCCTAGGTTTGGCACCCTTGGGGTTAGAAGATGTTCGTCATCTGGTGGGCAACGGTGCACGTTTTCTCATGGCCCGTGGTATATATGGACCTGAGGCAACAGCACCTGATGATAATCCTGAGTTCGAAAAAGCCATTAAACTTTTTTTAGAATATTATCAAGATCACCTGACAGATAACTCCCTGCCCTACATTGGCTGTTTAGAGGTGCTGCAACAATTAACAAAAAAAGGCTTTAAACTAGGGGTGGTCACCAACAAACCAGAGACAATGGCCAAAAAAATGTTGCAAAATTTGGCTATGGACCATTTTTTCAGTCAAATTGTAGGTGGTGATACCTTTACAGAGAGAAAACCCCACCCCATGCCACTGCTTCAAACTCTAAAAAAATTGGACACACCCCCCCATCTTGGGGTTATGGTGGGAGATTCCGAAACCGATTTTTTGGCAGCTAAAGCCGCCAAATGTGGTTTGATTATGGTTAGTCACGGTTATAACAGAGGAGTTCCGGTCTCCCAGTTAAACCCGGACCATACCATTGATTTATTTAATGAACTTCCTCATTTACTTGAGTTAGCTTAAAAGTTTAATAACTGTTTATTCTATTACCACCAATTTATAATATGGAAACACAATGCCCCAACTAAAAGTAGGAATTCCCAAAGGTAGCCTGGAAAAAGCCACCGTTGATCTTTTTGCCCAAGCCGGATGGAACATTAGAATTCATTCACGGAACTATTTTCCCAGTGTTGATGATCCTGACCTGGCCTTATCATTGGTTCGCCCCCAAGAGATGGCTGCTTATATTGCCGATGGTACTCTTGATATCGGCTTAACTGGCTGGGATTGGATTATCGAGCGAGATTGCCAAGATAAAGTTACCGAGGTTGCAACCTTGGAATATTCAAAAACTTCAAATCAACCTTGTCGCTGGGTGCTTGTAACCCGTCAAGACTCCCCCATCAAGACTATCCAAGATCTCCAAGGAAAACGGATTGCAACAGAGCTTGAGGGTTTCACCCGGCGTTACCTGGAAGAGCGTGGTGTTGAAGCTGAAGTTATCTTCTCCTGGGGTGCTACCGAAGCCAAAGTGGTTGATGGTCTTGTGGATGCTGTAGTAGAAATCACTGAGACAGGTTCCACAATCAAGGCCCATGGTTTGCGGATAGTTGCAGATCTGCTTTTAACCAGCACCAAGTTGATTGCCCATCCGCCAGCCATGGAAGACAACTGGAAGAAAAATAAAATCGAGCAGATATCCATGCTGCTTAACGCTTCACTTGATGCAAGGCATAAAGTTATGCTTAAGATGAATATACCAACAAGCAGTGCTCAAGCTGTTATTGAGATACTACCTAGTTTACAGGCTCCAACAATAAATCCACTTACCGATCCAACTTGGCAAGCATTGGAAACTGTTGTGGATAGAGTCCTGGTGCGAGACCTTATTCCACGTCTTAAATCGGCTGGGGCTGTAGGTATCCTGGAATATGACCTTAAAAAAGTGTTATAAGGGGAGTTTGTCCCGATTTTTTCAAGAAGGAAAGTGATAAAATGCCAATTTCTGAACTGATGTCAAAGGGTATAGAGCTAATGTTCCTGGGAATGGGAACAGTGTTTGTATTTTTGGCTGTTCTGGTTTTTGCCGTAAGCAAAATGTCAGAACTTGCACAAAAATTTGAAAAAAGCCAGCCCCAACCACAAACATCCCAACCAACAATGGCAGCAACAAACAATGATCATATAGCTGCCATATCGGCTGCTGTTCATCAATATCGTTCTAAACACAAATAAGCTGTGTATTAGTAACATTATTTTTTAAACTATCTATCAACCCAATTTTTTGCCCGTCCAAAGGATACCATACGTACCATGAATAAAAAGCCCCTTGGAATTACGGAACTCGTTCTAAGAGATGCCCATCAATCTCTCTTCGCTACCCGGATGCGTATCGATGATATGCTCCCCATTGCCGAAAAGCTTGACAAAGTCGGCTATTGGTCTCTGGAAACATGGGGA
>JADFYX010000411.1 GCA_015232795.1 Magnetococcales bacterium | reverse complement strand
AGCTTGTGAAAAATAAAACTCGTAGCTCTCACACCACTTGCGCTTGGGTTTTACTGTTAAACTGTAGGGCATATAGTTTGGCGTATAGGCCACTTTTTGCTAAAAGTTCGGAGTGGCTTCCACTCTCTTTTATTTCACCGTGGGCTAAAACCAAAATTCGGTCGGAATTTAATATTGTGCTAAGTCTGTGGGCTATTATTATGGCGGTACGATCTTTTTGTAGCTGCTCAAGGGCTGTTTGAATAAGCCCTTCACTTATGGTATCCACTGAACTTGTGGCCTCATCCATTACCAGAATTTCCGGCTTGAAGGCAAACATCCGGGTTATGCCTATTAGCTGCCTCTCCCCTGCGGATAGGTTGGAACCTCTCTCACTTAAAACTGTTTCATATAGCAGGGGAAGTTTTTCTATAAAAGTGGCTGCACCACTTTTTTGTGCTGCTTTAATCACCTCTTGAATGCTGATTGTACTGTCATTCAAACGAATATTTTCTATTATGGTTCCGGCAAATAAAAAGGTCTCTTGCTGCACCATGCCCACCATCCTTCGAAGCTTGTCAAGGGGATAGCGGTCTACAGAAATATTGTTAATTTCTATGCTCCCTTGTTGTGGGTCGTAAGTGCGGTTTAAGAGTTTTATCAGACTGGTTTTTCCTGCTCCTGTGGGGCCAACCACAGCTACTCTTTCTCCACTCTTTATCTTGCAGTTAACCCCTTTTAAAATTGGCCCTTTGCCATAATCAAAGTGGATGTTGTTAAATTTAATATGACCGTTATGACTTTTGGGTGTTTCACTTTCTTGCGGTGTTGTAATAGTGGGTGGTGTGTCTAGTAGAGCAAATATTCTCTCTAATGCGGTCATTGCTGCCTGCATGGTGGTGAACTTGCCTGATAGATCCCGAATGGGAAAAAATATACGTCGCAGATAATCTATAAAGGCTACCATCACCCCGACGGTTACCCCATCCTCTGGGGTTAGGCCCGCCCCGTAAAAAAACAGCAGAGCAACCACAATTACTGATGATGCCTCTATAAAGCTAAACTGAAAAGCCTCTAAAAAATTGCTTTTCAAGACTGTCTGCAAATAGGAGTTGTTCATTTTGTCAAACTCTAAATGGTTCTGCTCCTGACAGTTAAACAGGCGCAAAACTTCATGTCCTTCTACCTGTTCTGTCAAATGCCCAGCCATTTTTGCTTGCAATACCCGGCTTTCACGCTGCACCAAACGCATATGGCGGGTTATTAATACGGTGCATGTTAAAATAATTGGCATACTGGCCAAGGCTATCAAGGAGAGTTTTGGCGAGAGAATCACCATGGATATGGCGATGCCAATAAGCAGCAGAATGTCGCTAACTAAATTTATCAACCCTGAGCTAACCATGTTACTGACAGCTTCGGTATCATTGGTTATGCGATTTGTCAGTCTTCCACTGGCGTTGGTTGCAAAAAATTGGGCATCCATAGTGGTTAATTTGCTAAACAGATCTCTGCGAATATCTCTAACTACCCGTTGCCCTAAAAGACTATTTATTACCGATTGCAGATAGCTGATAAAAAACTGTATCCCAACCAATCCGGCAAAATAGATGGCCAAAAGGTCAAACCCTGTAAGGTCACTGGGAATAAGGTGTTGATCAACCGCCTGTTTTATCAAGAGAGGTTGTGCCATTTGTGCTATTGTGCTAATTGGCAGCAAAAAGATGGCTATGGCTATCCACCCTTTATACGGTTTGGCATAGGTAAAAAATCTTGCAAAAAGACCAATGTCTAAAAAGCGACCATATTTGGTCTCTTCAGTTTCACTCATTACGGCAGGCATCATAGTTTAGAATATATCCTTGATTTAAATAATTTCTGAGAGCTGTTCCAAAGCCTCTTCTTTAGCCATATTACTGTGGAGGTTTCTGTATAGCTCACTGCTTTGCAGTAGTTCATCATGTTTGCCTTGGGCGTTTATCTCTCCATCTTCCAGAAGAAAAATATGGTCGGCATTATGTAGGGCGGCAACTCGGTGGCAAACCATAATTATGGTGCGACCTTTGGCGACATCACGAAGATTTTTCAAAATTTTTGCTTCGGTGTTGGCGTCAACACTGGAAAAAATATCATCAAGCAGTAAAATTGCCGGGTCCACGGCCAAGGCGCGGGCCAAGGTGGCTCTCTGTCTCTGGCCCCCAGATAGGGTGATGCCACGCTCCCCAACGATGGTATCTATCTGTTCAGGAAACTCCTCTATCTCGGCATCAAATACCGCTAGTTGTGCTGCTTTCCAAGCCTGTTGTTCACTTATCTCTTCTTTAACCCCAATCTGGATGTTTTCTCTTATGGTGGCTGAAAAAAGAAAGCTATCTTGGGGAGCCATTATCAGGTTTGCTCTTAAATATTTTTCAGGAATCTCCATTATTTGTTGCCCAGCAATGGTAATGCTTCCTTTAGGGGTTGGGTAGAGACGGGCAAGGCAGTTGAGAAGGACAGATTTCCCTGATCCTACTCTGCCAACAAGGCCGATAAAGGAGCC
>JADFYX010000410.1 GCA_015232795.1 Magnetococcales bacterium | reverse complement strand
CAGTAACTCAAAAAAAATTAACAACTGCTGAAGAGAACATTAAAACCCTAAGAGCAAGTTTGGCCCAAGCAAAAAGGGAAGTTCGCTCAAAGGTGGTCAAATGGTCTGGGGCAAAATAGAGACTCTTTTTTGGAACCAAGTTAATATTTCCATTGCTATTAACATCTAGTCTGTACTGGAATCTTATTTCTATAAAAATAAGATCTTTGCCTTAAATGGAAAAAAAATGTGCTAGGTGTAAAAGGACATTTCCCAGCATTGAAGGGAGTGCGATTTGCCCTGCTTGTCTGGAAATAATCACTGTTATGGGGTTGAGCTTTCCTTTAAAAAACAAGCAACCTATTAAAGAAAAAATAGTCTGTCCAGACTGCAAAGGAAGAAAAAGCCGTTATCACGAACCAGCCGATATCTGCTGTGGAGGTGGATGTTGTTACCGTCCTTGTGCTAGTTGTAATGGTCTGGGGTATTTAAAATAAAACCATTAGCAATACATGTACATTCCACGACCAGCTTTTTTTACTTTGTACATTGCCAAATCTGCTTTTTTTAGCAATGTTTCTAAATCTTTGCCATGGTCTGGAAATATTGAAATACCGATACTGACTCCAATATTGCAAATTTTCTCGTCAATATGAAAGGGGGTGGAGATGCTGTTGATTATCTTGTCAGCCACCATCCCAGCATCATTATTGTTGCTGATGGAATGCAAAATGGTGGTAAATTCATCACCACCTAATCGGGCCACAGTATCAACCTTACGCAGACACTCCCTAATCCTGCCTGCAACTTCAATCAGTAAATGGTCGCCAACTTTGTGACCATGAGTATCGTTAATATATTTAAATCCATCTAAATCAAGAAACATGACGGCAAATTGCGACTTTTCTCGCTTGGCATGTAGCAATTCCTGAGTCAAACGCTCCTCAAAAGTTCGTCTGTTTGGCAGTCCGGTAAGAGAATCATTCCTCGCTAAATTATAAATCTCCTCATCAGCCTTACGTCGCTCAATGAGGCTGGCTAGTGTAACTCCAATGGTGGTTAAAAAAGCCTCCTCATCTGGGGCATTGCTGTAATCTTCTTTTACAGACAGCAATAACACACCAAGGGTGTGATCCCGAGAAAAGATAGGAATACAAAAGTGACAAGCTTGTGAAGTGCAATTTATTTTTTCTGGTATGGAAAAATTTCGTTTTTCCATATAAACCAAATCGCCACACGCAAAAGTTTTCCCACACAAGCAGTGACCAAGTTTAATCTGGGAGCATTCGGAAACGATATTATCCGGCAATCCAGAATGAGCCTGCATGATTAATTTCTTAAAAGCGTCATCCCAAAGAAAAATGGCTCCTTGCTGTTGAGTAGATAGTTTTGGAACGGTCAGTATTATATTCAGAGCTACTTGAAGTTGCTCAGATAGATTTAACGGCTCCAATCCTGTTTCTAAAAGGGCGCTGATAGCTATCCGAAAAACATGAGCCCGATGGGCTTTTTCCTCAATCAACTTGCGTTTGGAAATATTGGTTAAAAAAGCAAATACCGCCTGCGGTTCACCATCACTATTTTTTATTGTTGTACAGTTGACTAAAGCGGATACCGTCCCTTTGCTTTTGGTCTTGAAAACGGCATCAAAATTTCTATGGTTTCTGGTAGTGATCTGTGGTACTAGATCCTGCAATCTAGAGAGATCTTGCTTGTCAATGAAATCCAAAGGAGTTTTCCCAAGCACCTCACTTTTATCCAAACCAAGCATTTGACACAACGCATTATTGGTTTGCATTATCTCAAGGTTATGAGGTGAAAACATCCAAAACCCTTCAGTTGTAGACTCCACAATGGATCGGTATAAATGTTCATGTTGCACCAGAACACTCTCCATCCGTTCTCGTTGACTTATTTCATTCTTGAGTTGTTTATTGGTCTTCTCCAGAATATCCAAAGCCTCTGACATGGTATTGATAATCTGTTTACGTTCGGTGATATCGCGGATACAAGCGGTAACATATCTGTTGCCATTAATTGCAATCTGGCTGGTTATTACCTCTGTATCTATATGCTCACCAGTTGCTTTGACTATCTTAATCTCCAAACGCTGACTATTCTTGCCAACCATATCAAGGGAGACATATTTGTTAAAATGGTTGCTAAATTTTTGCCTCGCCTGCTGGGGAATGATCAGATCTGCTACTTGATGACCAATAGCTATTTGGGGAGGGTGACCGAAAAGTTGTTCTGCTGCAACATTGAGATTTACAATCCGCCCTTGTCTATCTATGACTATAACGGATTCCATCGCAAAACGAAAAAATGAGCGACAAGCGTTGTGTGAAGAAAAAATCGGCATTAATTACTCCCACCCAATAAGAAAAACCCCTTCACGACGTGACCAAAAAACATTGGTCAAATAATAAAATGTTGTTATCTATTAATTAATTTATAAAGTTAGATGCTAACCTACCTAATTGAGCTTGGCGCAAAAGTTGACTAAGGAGCTTCTCTTTTTTTAATGATGAGGATTACACAAACTTGTTTAAAAACTATGTTAGTTTC
>JADFYX010000040.1 GCA_015232795.1 Magnetococcales bacterium | reverse complement strand
TCGCGGCTGGGGAGGACGCAACCATCAGACTATGGGAGAGAGAAAGTGGCAAGTTGATACGATCTTTTAAAGACCATAAAGGCATAGTCTGGAGTGTAACTTTCAGCCCGGACGCAGCATATATCCTCGCGGCTGGGGATGACTCCACCATCAGGCTATGGGAGAGAGAAAGTGGCAAGTTGATCCGATCTTTTAAAGACCATAAAGGCCCCGTCTTCAGTGTAACTTTCAGCCCGGACGCAGCATATATCCTCGCGGCTGGGGAGGACGCAACCATCAGGCTATGGGAGAGAGAAAGTGGCAAGTTGATCCGATCTTTTAAAGACCATTCTGGCGCAGTCTGGAGTGTAACTTTCAGCCCGGACGCAGCATATATCCTCTCGGCTGGGGATGACGCAACCGTCAAACTATGGGATGTTAATAGTGGAGCGTGTATGGCAACTTTTATTGGTTGGGCAGATGGTGCTTGGCTGACCCGTGATGGGGCAGATAACTTTGCTGGCAACGAGACTGGTTTAGATAAATTGGGTTTTGTCGATAACCAGTGCGTATACCCGGCAGGGGAATTTCCAGAGTTTATCCGCGATAGGCTGGAGATTATGCCTGTTTAAGTTTGCCTTTGCTTTAAACCTAGATTCGGCAGTTGTCGCCACGCACCGCCAACTGCCAAATCTAGGATTATACTCCGGCCCTAATTTTTTAACAAAAAATCAACAAATTCCGCTAGATTATTAAAATGGGGGTGGTTGGGAACCTTGTTCGCGCTTTCGGCCCCCAAGCCAGTTAGCACCAACGCCCCTTTGCAGTTTGCCCCTTTAGCTGCCTCCATATCTCTGGGGGTATCACCCACAAACCATGTTTTAGTAGGGTTGAAGTTCCACTCTTTTTGGGCTTGAATCAACATGCCCGGCTTGGGCTTTCTACAGTTGCAGTTGTCTGCGTTTGTGTGGGGGCAGTGATAGATTGCATCAATTTTTCCACCTGCCTTGGCAATTTCGCTGTATAATTTTTTGTGAATATTTGTTAGAGTGCCCGGTGAAATTATCCCTTTACCAATACAGGCTTGGTTGGTGGCTAGCAAAACTTTGTAGTTTGCCTGGTTTAACTTGAAAATTGCCTGGGGAACGCCTGCTATAATCTTTAACTGGTCCGGGTTTTGTACATAGGTTGAACGGTTTTCGTTTAAAACTCCGTCCCGATCTAGAATTATCGCTCGATTTATTGATGTCATCACGTTTTATTCCGGTTATAAAAGAGCTAGCATTTAAAAAAAGAAAGTAATACACCATTTTCAACCTTAAAGACAGAGCAGAAAGGACGTTTGTATTTAAGTGGTTTATTGGTGTAATTATTCAACCAAACTTGGCACAGCCAAGTATTTTTTATGGACATGCAATGCAAAACATTGTTTTTATGAAAAACTTTAAAATCCACTTGGCTATTTTTCTCACCGCTTTTTTCTGTTTTTCTCTAATATGGGCCGATAAAAGTTTTGCAGCCACAAAATATGGCGCAGTTGTGGGGGAGCGGCTTATATATAACGTCCATTGGATGGGTATTCCTGCTGGTTTAGCCACCATGAAAAGAAAATCGTCCTCTGACGGCAGATATAGACTTGAGGCGACTATTAAAGCGGCAGGTATGGTAAAGCTGCTCCATAACATCCGCGATACTCTTCGCTCTAACGGAAACATGCTTGCTGCAGATAAATATCAAACCCTGCGTTACAACAAAGATCAACGCTCTTCAAAACGTACCAGGGTTACAAATTATAAATTTAATCGGGAAAATTCCACGGTTACAAGACATCGCGAAGGTGAAAAAGCCCATAATATAGTGCTACCATCACCGGACGTTAACGATCCCATTGCGGTTTTTTATACCTTGCGTAGCTTGCCAGAACTAAAGCCAAACCATGTATATAGCTTTCCTACCATACACAGTAAAAAAGTGTTCATCATGAAGGTGGAAGTAGGTAAAATAACAGAGAAAAACACCTCTTTGGGCTGGTTTGATGTTATTCCGGTTACTCTTAAAATACCCAAAAATGGTGGCTTATACAGTAAAGAGGAGGTCATAGATATATGGCTGACCGCTGATGACAGACGTTTGCCCTTAAGGGTAGAAACCCACTTGAGTTTGGGTGGTGTTGCTGCTGATCTGGTGGAATATTTTGATGGACGTGGAGGCCATGGAGAGCTTACTTTAGATAGTGGAGTTGATGATTAAATGGGCAGAAATATCGCTGTTGTCATCCCCTCTCGTTATGCCTCTTCCCGGCTACCCGGCAAGCCGCTTATAGAACTTGCTGGCAAGCCCATGATTCAGCATGTCTATGAACGGGCATCCCAGGCGGATGTAAGCCAGGTGGTGGTGGCAACGGACGATGAACGGATTTTTGCAACAGTTAAAAAATTTGGTGGTGAGGTATTAATGACCTCTTTGGACCATCTATCTGGAACTGACCGGGTGGCAGAGGCTGCCAGAAAACTAAATGCCGATATAATTATAAATGTACAGGGGGACGAACCCCTACTTAACCCAGATTCAATAAACCAAGCAGTAGCACCTCTTTTGGCTGATGATACGGTGGTAATGGGAACTCTGGCCCACCATCTTACAGATAGAGAAGATGCCAACAATAGCAACGTGGTAAAAGTGGTGACGGATAAACAGGGATTTGCCTTATATTTTTCTCGTCTACCTATACCATTTAGCAAGGGACAAAACCAAGGGCAAATACCTTCTGGTATGCTGCGCCATATAGGGCTGTATGTTTATAAAGCCGATTTTTTACAAACATTTGCAAAGCTTGCCCCAACCCAGTTAGAGAAACTAGAAAACCTGGAACAACTACGAGCTTTGGAGCATGGCTATAAAATCAGGGTTGTTGCAATTTCCCAAGCAGTGATAGGAGTTGATACACCAGAAGATGTGATAAAGGTGCAGGAAATACTTGAGAGGAATAAATAATGACAGGTCTACCAATTGACCGTGATATTCCTATTGGCTCAAGAGTCTCCCAACGGATAAAAACAGAGGAGAGAGCGACCATTTATTTTGAAAACACATTTTTTGAAGTCACTGTTCTTGATCTAGGCTTGGAGGGATTTGGTATACTATCTGCTCGTATGCTAAAAGAGGAAAGCGAGGTGGCTTTGGATATACCAGAAGATATTGGGGTTGCACGCTATACATGCAACGTCTCTTTTTGCGAGACAAAGGAAGATGGTTTTCATATCGGCCTTAAGATAATTGAAAGTGAAGATGAAATTGTGCTGCTAACGGAGCTGTAAAGCCACATAGCAAATTGGCTTATCTCTCTCCACAACCTTTACATTGCTTACCTTGGCTTTGTTTACGTTTACGTTTATAGACCCAAGGAGGAGTTGGTTTTTTATCGGCCCATAGACCTACCCCTTTTTTGCGGGCTTGGGCCTCTAAAATTTTTAAGTGGGGATCTTTGCCATAGCGGATATGTCTCCAGGCTAAACCCATCTCTACCATTGTGTAGCTCATATTGCGCCCATCAGGTAGAATAACCTTTGCTACAGTTCGTCCAAATTTATCTCTCTCTTTTACCACTACCTGGACATTACGGTTTTTTGCCATTTTTATGGCTGCATATTTGGCTTTTTCAGCAAAAGGTTGGCCTTTTTCTGGGGCATCGATACCTTGCAAACGCACTCTTATATTTTTACCGCCTTTTTTTATTAGCAAAGAGTCCCCATCTTGCACCCAAACCACTTGCCCGCGCCACTCCCCATAGGCTAGTGTGGCATTGGGATAAAATAGTGCCAAGAATATTAATAATTTAACAAAAAAAGATTGAAATCTAACCATGGATAGTGAACTCAATATAGATATAACCAAGATGAGGCAGCTTTTAATAACTCGACAAACTGAGCTTATGGAAATTTGCGCAACTGCTAAAGAGTCCCAAGATCCGGTGGAGCTAGACCAAACCAAGGTGGGCCGTCTTTCCCGTATGGATGCCATGCAGATGCAGTCTATGGCCCAAGAGACTCAACGCCGTCGAGAGCTTGAGCTTTTGCGTATTAAAGGGGCGTTGCAACGTCTTGAAAATGGTGATTATGGCTACTGTATAAAGTGTGATGAACCCATTAACGAAAAACGTCTGCTGCTTGAACCAGCCATACCTACATGTATCAGTTGTGCGCGTTTAGCGGAAGTTGGATAAATAGACCCTTTTTTCGAACTTTCCCTTAATTTTGCAATATAACAGGCAGAGGAAATACTAGATTTTCCTCATTTACCGAAAGAACATCCACCTGCTTTACCAGGTCTGATAGATAATTTAATAGCTCGTCAATTAAAATTTCAGGAGCCGAAGCCCCCGCTGTTACCCCCAAACATTGCACCCCAGCCAGCCAAGCCATATCGACATCATGGGCAGATTCAATTAAATGAGCCTTTACCCCTCCCCTTTCGGCAACCTCTCGCAAGCGGTTGGAGTTGCTGCTGTTTGGTGCGCCTATCACTAAAATAAGATCACACTCTTTAACCAATGCTTTAACTGCATTTTGTCTGTTTTGTGTGGCATAACAGATATCCTCTTGGCCCGGCTCTTTAATACCGGGAAATTTCTTGCGCAACGCTTCTACAACATCGGCTGTTTCGTCTACTGAAAGGGTGGTTTGGGTAATAAAAGCTGTTTTTTGCTTTGCATTTGCGGCCATTTTTTCAACTTCATTAACTTGGGAGATAACCTCAATCCGCCCATCCTCCAGTTGACCAACTGTGCCTTCAACCTCTGGATGCCCCTTATGACCAATTAAAATAATACGCTGACCGTTTTTATCGAGTCGTTCTGCCTCTCTATGAACCTTACCCACCAAAGGACATGTTGCGTCCAACACCTGCAAAGGTCTGGCTTTACCTTCTTTTACAACGGCTTTTGAAACTCCATGGGCGGAATATATCACTGTGGAGCCATCGGGTATGTCGTTTAACTCCTTTACAAATATAGCACCCTTGCGTTTAAGTGAATCTACTACCCAGCGATTATGGACAATTTCATGGCGAACATATATCGGTGGACCAAATTTTTCCAAAGCTTTTTCGACAATAGCAATTGCCCGATCAACACCAGCACAAAAACCTCTTGGTTCTGCTAATAATACCCGCATTTACTGGCTCCTGGCTTTTAAAGTTCCAGTTAAAGAGGCTATGGATTTATGCCCGGATTTAGCCAGATATTCCTCAATACCCAGGGCGATTTTTTCCCCAGCAAAAGGATTTTTAAATAGTGACGTTCCCACACCCACCGCTGTAGAACCCGCAAGGATAAACTCCAAAGCATCTTCACTGTTTTCTATACCACCCTGGCCCATAATTGGTATGCCATGGGGTTTTGCCACCTCATATACTCGCCATACCTGTAAAAGAGCGACAGGTTTAATTGCTGGACCAGACAAACCGCCTTGAAAGTTACCCAGTACCGCCTCACCTTTTGCAACATCTATCGCTATACCCATGAGGGTGTTAATGGCAGAAATACCGTCTGTTCCGGCTTCGATAACTGCACGGGCTACGGTTTTTATATCGGTAACATTTGGCGAAAGTTTGGTGATAACCGGCTTATTGGTAGCCTTACGCACGGCTTCAACAACCTTTGCTGCAACCACAGGATCAGAACCAAAAGCTGCTCCTCCCTCCTTAACGTTGGGACAAGAGATGTTAATCTCTATACCATCTACCGGGCTATCATTAAAAATTCTAGCAACCTCGCCGTACTCTTCTATATTATTTCCGGCAATATTGGCGATTAATTTGGTGGGCCAGTGGCTTATACGGGGGAGGATTTTTTGCACCACATGTTTTGCACCGGGATTTTGCAGACCGATGGCGTTTAGCATACCGCTAGCTGTCTCAGCAATCCTTGGGGGTGGGTTACCCAGCCTGGGATTTAAGGTGGTGCCTTTAAGGCAAATGGCCCCAATTTTTGCAAAATCAAAACCCTGAAGTCTTGCTAAGTCTTCTCCGAAACCTACGCATCCAGATAGTAGAACTACTGGGTTTGATAGTTGAATTCCGGCAAAGTTTACTTGTAAATCTGGCTTGTGCAATGGGTCAACTCCATATGTTTTTTGCTGGTTGGAAATCAAGGTTGCTTTGTAAAACAGGCCTTTATTAATATGGGTCAAGGGAGATTATCTCCCTTGACCCATGATAATATAGGCAAATCTTACTTTATATATCTATTTATGCCTCTTCCCAATCGGGAAAAGCAATACCCTCTTTGCCCAAAATATCCGCAACATCACCAGCAATCTTATTCAAACCCTCCATGCTATCAGCCTCTACCCTGGCTACTAACGCTGGCTGAGTGTTGGAAACCCGCAACAACCACCAACCACCAGCTACTTTAACCCTTACCCCATCAACAGCAGAAAAATCAGATCCCTGCTTCTGCTGCTCTTCTAATACCCGCTCCATAACCTGAAATTTTTTATCGTCCGGACAATCAATTCTTAATTCTGGAGTGGCATATATTGTCGGCAGACCAAAAAGTCGCTCGGATAAAACTGTGGGCTGGGATGCTACCAACTCTATCAGACGTACCGCAGCATAAAGAGCATCGTCAAAACCATAATAACGATCGGCAAAAAAGAGATGACCACTCATCTCCCCGGCTAACGGGGCTCCCGTCTCTCGCATTTTGGCTTTTACCAACGAATGACCCGTCTTCCACATTAATGGCTTGCCACCAGCCTCGGCAATGGCATCAAATAAAAGCTGAGAACATTTAACATCTCCAATAACCATGGAACCAGGATTTACCGCTAAAATCTGCCTGCCAAAGAGAATCATCAAACGGTCACCCCAAACAACCCTGCCCTGCTCGTCCAACGCCCCAATACGATCACCATCACCATCAAAAGCTATACCCAACTCCGCTCCGGTTTCACCCATCCTCTGCCTTAAGGATTTAAGGTTTTTGGGAACCGTTGGATCTGGATGATGGTTGGGAAAAGTGCCGTCTACCTCTGGAAATAAAACCTCACTGTCTATAGCAAAATTCGCCAAACGATCACTCAAACCCGGTGCTGCAACCCCCGTTACACCATTGCCACAATCAAATATAACCTTCATAGGGCGGCCCGGATTGAAATCACTGATCAACCTATCAAGATAGATGTCTATTATAGACTCCTGCCGTACCTCACCAAGCTTTGCTGCCAAAGGAGGAACACCTTTTAACAGACCATCTTTTAATGCCTGAATTTCCGCTCCATAAACCGGGCTATTACCACGTACCATTTTAATGCCGTTATAGTCCGGTGGATTGTGGCTGCCAGTTAACATAATGCCAGCATCGGTGCTAAAATGGTGGGTGGCAAAATATAATGTTGGAGTAGGTGCCAATCCAATATCTATAACCTCAACACCACCCTGGCAAAGACCTGATGCTAAACTTTTTGCCAAGCCCGGAGACGAAACACGACCATCACGGGCAATGGCTACAGATAAATTTTTCTGCCCGGTTTTTGCCTGTAAATGGGCCGCAAAAACCCTGCCAAAATCTACTAACAAATCCTCGGTTAAATCCTTGCCAGCTATACCACGGATATCATACTCACGAAACATGTGTTGGTTAAAGTCGCCCATAATCTATCGTCCTATGCTGATATATTGAAAACCCTGCTGCGCCATAGGAATAGGATCATAAATATTGCGAAAATCAAAGAAAATATACCTGCCATCATCTCGTGCTTTCATTACCGATTTTAACCGCACTAAATCCAAACTCCTAAACTGGTTCCATTCAGTCAAAATAACTACTGCATCAACACCACTGCAAGCGTCAAACGGCCCTGTTACATAACTAACACCAGTCATCATACGGGCTGCTGCATCCATACCCTCAGGATCATAAGCCGTTACCTTGGCGCCACGCTTAATCAACTCTGGCAGAATAGTTAAAGCAGGAGCATCACGCATGTCATCTGTGTTGGGCTTAAATGTCAAACCCAGCACAGCTATTTTCAAGCCTGTTAAATCATCACCCAAAACCTTGAGAATCTTCCCGGTCATTCTCTCTTTTTGCTTTTTATTTGCTGCTATTACAGCATCAACAATAGTGACAGGCTCATTGTTGGCAACTGCTGTGTTAGCCAGTGCTTGTGTATCTTTAGGAAAACAAGACCCCCCATAACCGGGACCAGGATGAAGAAATTTTTTGCCAATTCTTCTATCCAACCCCATACCCTTTGCTAAATCATGAACATCAGCCCCTACCGACTCGCACAAATTGGCAATCTGATTTATAAAGGTGATCTTTGTAGCCAAAAATGCGTTTGCTGCATATTTTGTTAACTCAGCAGTTGCAATATTGGTTATCAATACCGGAGTCTCAATAAGATAAAGCGGACGGTAAAGATTTTTTAAAATTTCCGCTGCCCTGTTATCTTCAATCCCAATCACCACCCGGTCCGGGCGCATAAAATCTTCAATGGCTGCCCCCTCACGTAAAAATTCCGGGTTGGAAGCCATGGCAAAATCCGCATCGGGGTTCTCCTCACGGATGATTCTCTCAACCTCTGCCCCGGTACCAACCGGAACCGTTGACTTGGTAACAATTACAGTAAACCCCTTTAAACCTTTTGCTACCTCCCTGGCAACTTTATACACAAACTGCAAATCCGCTGCTCCATCGCCACGTCTTTCAGGAGTACCAACTGCAATAAAAACTACATCGCTTTTACCAACCTCCCCAATGGTATCTGTAGAAAACTCCAACCGCCCAGCAGCATGGTTTCTAGTTACCAGAAGATCCAACCCTGGCTCAAATATGGGAATTATTCCCTTTTTCAAATTGGCTATCTTTTCAGCATCATTATCTACACAGGTGACATGGACACCAAATTCAGAAAAACATGTTCCTGAAACCAAACCAACATAACCAGTACCAATTATTGAAATCCGCATTAAAAGTTCCACTCACTCATTAATGATTTATTATCACCCTTAAAAAAACAGTTACCAACACCAGCAACTGCCTATTTAAAGATATTTTTTAGTTCCAACGCGCCAACTGTTCCCGTAAAAAAGGCAGAAGCTCACTGCGCATTTCCGACCGCTGCAAAGATAGAGCAATATTTGCCATTTGAAAGCCTATTTTATCCCCACAATCATAGCGGGTTCCAGAAAACCGATAACCAAATACCGACTGCTGACCAAGTAAAGCAGATATGGCATCGGTTAATTGAATCTCTCCCCCCGCACCTTTTTTGCCATTAGCTAACAGAGGAAAAATTTCAGGGGTTAATATATAACGACCAATTACTGCTAAGTTGGAAGGGGCAACATCAGGAGATGGTTTTTCCACAAATCCTTTTGCCCTAATTATATCCTCACTATCGTCTACTTTTGGATTATAAGGATCAATCACCCCATAAAGGTTGGTCTGGGATGGAGAGACATCCATAACTGCCACTACCGATGCTTCTAGTTTATTAAACTGTTCAACCATTTGAGTTAAAACAGACGGGGTATTATCGTCTGTCCAGATAAAATCATCCGGCAACAATACCGCAAAAGGTTTGTTTCCAACAATAGGCCAAGCGCACAGTACCGCATGCCCCAAACCCAAAGGAGCACTCTGACGAACTGAACTAATAGATCTCCCTGCTGGTGGAGCAAGATCCCTTACAAGTTGCAACAACTCATCCTTGCCCTTTGCCTCTAACGCCATCTCCAACTCTACAGAAGAATCAAAATGGTCCTCCAAAACAGCTTTCCCAGTACTAGATACCAAAACCACCTGCTCAATACCTGCCGAAAACGCCTCTTCAACCACATACTGAATTAAAGGGCGGTCAACAACCGGCAACATCTCTTTCGGGATAGATTTTGTAACTGGTAAAAAACGGGTCCCCAAACCCGCTACTGGAAGTACAGCAGTATGAATTCTCATTTAGTATAAACCCTAAACATGAGGTTGAAACCCACAATTTATCTATCCTGAACATTCAGCTCTACACTAAAATAACGAATCTTAGGTTTTTTTTCCAGTTATGATTTTAACCAGGATGTTTTAGGATTTTTTTGTGCAGCCAGGAATTTGGTAAATTCTTGGGTTGGAAGAGGTTTGCTGTAAAAATAGCCTTGGATTTCATCACACCCTACAGAATCTAGAAAAACCTGTTGCTCTCTACTTTCAACACCTTCAGCAACAACCAGTAAATCAAGACCTTTAGCAAGGGAGACAATGGACTCAATAATAGCTGCGTCTTTGGAATCAGAGGTTAAATCACGGACAAAAGATTGATCTATTTTTAAAATATGGATTGGAAACCGCCGTAGATAACTTAAGGATGAATACCCGGTGCCAAAATCATCAACGGCAATGGAAACTCCCAAAGAACGTAACTGTTGCAGAACATTAATAGCCTCATCCACATCATCCATCACCATGCTTTCAGTGATTTCCAACTCCAACATCTCTGGCGGTAGACCAACTTCGTTTAATACACTCTGTACCAGATCAACCAAACCCTCTTGACGAAACTGCCGAGCCGACAGGTTAACCGCTACTTTTAACGGGGTATATCCTTGTTCTAACCAATCTTTTGTCTGCTGACATGCTGTTTTTAAAATCCACTCTCCTAAAGGAATAATAAGACCAGTCTCTTCAGCAATTGGGATAAAATCGTTAGGTGGAATCAACCCGGTTTCAGGATGCTGCCATCGTACCAGTGCCTCCATACCTATTGTTTGCTTATCTAATAGACTTAATTTTGGCTGGTAATAAAGGACAAATTCACCCTTATCAAGTGCTAAACGTAGATTTTTCTCAAGATGCAAACGCCTATCCGCCTGCTGCCTCATGGCCTCAGTATAAAATTGATATCTATCCCGCCCCGCTGCTTTAGCTCGGTTCAGTGCCATATCAGCATATTTAATTAACGAGTTGGCATCATGGGCATCGTCTGGATACATGGTGATGCCAGAACTAGCTGTAACAAATAGCTCGTGTTCATTGATTATAAACGGTTGAGATATCACATTAAGAAGTTTTTGGATAACAAACAGAGCATCTTTGACCAGATTAATACCACGAATAACAAAACCGAAAGAGTCACCTCCTAAACGACAAATTGTATCCCCCTCGCGAATAAAATCTTGAAATCTGCTGGCAACATTTTGCAAAAGCAAATCACCACTGCCATGACCTAAACTGTTGTTGATATTTTTAAAATGGTCCAGACCAAGAAATAGCACCAACACCTTGCCGTTGGTACGTGATGCAATGCTAATAGATTGGTTTAAACGGTCGAGGAAAAGATCGCGGTTGGGTAGTCCGGTAAGGGTATCATGGTAGGTTCTGAATTTAAGCAATTTCTCACGGGCTTTGATATCTGACAAATCATGAAAAACCGAAACATAATTTGTGACCACTCCTGCACGATCGCAAATTGCAGTGATTGCCTCCCATTGGGGATAAGCTTCCCCAGTTTTTCGCCTATTCCAAGTTTCACCCTTCCAGGCTGTTCCATCTCTTAATGCCACTATTTTTTCTTTGGATGATTCATCGCTTTGATCAGAAGAGCAGAGAAAATCTATGGAGTTGCCAACAGCCTCTTTGTCGGTATAACCAGTTATAGTAGTAAATGCTTTGTTTACAGTTTGGATAACCCCCTTGGCATCGGTAATTATCACCCCTTCCATAGCACTCTCAAACACCTTGGTAGTAAGGGTAAGCTGGGTCTCTACCTCTTTCATTACACCACCAAAAACAGATGTTGCAATTTTCAGGTGGTCCTCAGCATCTCGTTGTCGTGATATATCATGGACAGTGCCTATCATTCTGAGTTTGCCTGTCACATTACCATCAAAAAACGGTTCTCCTAAAGCTCTCACAACGCGTTTGGTGCCATCAGGACGCAAAACACGATATTCTGTGGAAAAAGATTGGCGATTTTTCAGCGCATCTCTGGTAAGTTTCTCCAGATCTTGCCGATCATCTGGATGTACCCGTTTTAAAAAATCGCCGATACGTCCACCAAAGTCACCTATTCTAATGCCAAAAATATTGGATAACTCATCAGAAATAGTTATTTGATCAGTTACTGTGTCCCATTCCCAGTTACCTATATGGGCTATTTTCTGGGCTATTTTCAGGGTTTCTCGCTCACCTTTAAGTCGACTAGCAAGGCTTTCTATGGTGCGCAAATCACGAAATGCCCTTAAGGCAGTTGTTACTGCAGTTATCAACTGTTGGCTGGAGAGATCTGTCTTCTCACGGTAGTCGTTTATGTCGTACATGGAAATAATGTCTAATTCCGGTGCCTGACCCGCATGACCAGTACGCAAAATTATACGCACAAAACTATTTCTCAACTCATCACGAATAGTCCGTACCGCTTCCAAACCAGCATTATCACTCTCCATAACCACATCGAGCAACAACACAGCAATGCCGGGATCTTCTTCCATAATCCGGCAGGCATCTTTGCCAGAATATCCACTTAGTATAGTTACACCACATCCATCAACCACCAATTCACGCAGAACCATATTGGTTAGACTATGGATATCCCTATCATCATCAACAACCAGGATTTTCCATGGGTCACCATTAATGGGAGTGATAGAAGGAACCTCTAAAGACTCTTCTGCAAAGCGCAGATCACTCTCACCTTGACCACTTATATCA